>NZ_VMMF01000015.1:0-37458 GCF_013277075.1 Streptococcus sp. 959 | reverse complement strand
GGTGTGCCATGTGTACCTCCCACAAAAGAAACAATGGCACCTGCTCTTGGTGTAGAGCCAGTTTCCCCACCAAGACTTGAAGCTGTCGCAACCCAGTCCTGACCATTTCCCATGGTATTAATGATTGAAATCTTCTCTCCGTTTCTACCTTTTAGCTTTAATCCTAACTGGTTCATACGAGCCGCAACACCCCATGTACATTGTCCATAGGCATAGGCCATACCATCTCCACCACCAGGAACAGAATGATCATACAAGTCCCCACGAACCCCTTCAAGGGATTGTGGGTCACTTTTTGCCTGTCCTCCATTTGTTTGACTAAAGCCTTTTTCAATTTGATAATACCATTCCGTTGCTCTAGTTTGTCTTTCCAGTAGTTTGTCACCAGAATTTCCCTCCCAATAGGTAAGGAAGAGTTGGGCGAGATTGCCTGCACTACCCGTATTTTTAAAGAAATCCTTTAACCAACTTTGATAGTAAGGACTATCCCCATGAAGCATAAAATCAAGTTGGAGGTCTAAATCATACCATTTCTTATTTTGGGTGCGTGCATAATTTAACAAAGCTGTATGACGTGTTGACCCATCTGCGGTATCCGTCCATTGACCTAACCCCAAACCTCTATGAAGGATATTAGGATAAGCACCACTATAAATGGCTGGCCCTCCTATCGCTAACCAGCTTTCATCATCCCATGAGGAATCGGTAGCGCCAACTGGAGGAGATAAATAATCCCCTTCAGCTCGTTTAGGATTGATAGAAGATTCTACCGACCAATTTCCTAAAATAGCCGCAATGGCTTGGGGACTTGCCCCTTGAGATTTCAAAAACTCATAAATATGTTTTGCTCGTTCAAACTCATCCCCACCAAACTGACCAATGGCAGGTAAGATAGTTGTCTGAAGTTGAATGACTTTTGGAAAATAAAATTGCGGATTGACATACACCAATTTGTCTTTCTTGTTCTTATACTTTTGATAGGAAATTTTCAAGCCTGTATCGTCTGGTGTTTCACCAATAACATCACCCGTTAGGACTCTTGTCCCCTCAATCGCACGGCCATTATGAATAGAATGCAAGGTCAATCGACTCTCATTCTCTCCTTTTCCGTTAGTGAGAATAACATCATCTCCATCTAGAGATACAACTCCATCCATTGGTGCGACAATCGTTTGGTGAGCCTTCGCTTCTAATAGAATGTACTCCTGAAGAGTAGGTTTTCCGTCTAAATCATAGTATCCATAACGATAAGTCATGGTTAAACTATCTTCGTTGCTTTGTCCCTCAAACGGATTGTCCAATTCCTGCATGGAAGCATAGACACCTTCTTCTTTTAGTTCCTTCATTTCCTCTTGATCGTCTTTCGAGAGTTTATACTTAGGAGTTTCATAAAGGTCTTGCATGGATTTCAAATCTTCCCCATCGTTTAAATCATGCCACAAAGTAGATAGATAATCCTTGTAAGTTTCTGAACTAAATAAGTGAACTGGTTTGTGTAACTCATAGTCATGGAATTTAAAATTCATATACCCCATCACATCATCAACTTTTGTGTAATAGGTAATGCCTTTGTCATTTGTACGAGTATGTTCTGCGTCTTCCCAAGTTAGGTGGGTATAAGCTTTTGTTAATTCAAATTCATCTTGTTGAATCAAACTAGCAGATGAAAAACCTAAAAAGAAGCTCATCATAAGTAAAAGAAGAAAGACTATTCCTCCAACTATCCATGTTGCAGGATTCCCAGCCGCAAATGTAAAGAAGGAAAAGGCTGCTTTTAGTTTTTGATAGATATTTCGGACACTTGTAAGACCTTGTTTCTTTAATTTTCGATACCGATTTTTAAAGGAACTTGGATTATCTTTCGCTAGTTTCCATCCTTTTCCATCCTTAAAATGATGGTATCGCTCTTTTGTGTTGGTCAGCCTTTTCTTGGTAAAACGACCTGTTGCTTGTCCTGTTTTGACACTAGCTTTTCCAAGATTATAAGAAAGCCGACTGTAGCGTTTCCCTTTTCTAATGGTCTCTTGAAGTGTGCGATAGCCTTCTAAATCTTCATTTTCTGAAGCTAACTCTCCACCTTCACGTCCAAGGACATAAAGGAAAGTTTTGGCTTTCCTACTAACCTTTTTGGATTTATAGGCTTGTTTAGTAGATTTTAAATTTTCTTTGGCGGCCTTGACTTCTTTCTTAGCTTTTAATTCTTCTAAACTCTTCCCTTGAAAGAAAAAATTAGATTTTTGTTTCGATTCCTGACCGTAGAGAAATTTTTGATTGATTTTTCTTTCTTTACGACTCTCTTTTCTTTCTTCTTTTGCTTCTACCTTGGCTTCTCTAAATTGCTTCTTGGCTATTTTCAATCGTTTCCTAGCATGAGGCAACCGTCTGTCTCTTAATTCTTTTCGATTCAAAAGAGATGGAGGACTATTTTGAAGAATATGATTGTAGTCTTCATTTGCTTGTTTTACTCTCTCCTTTGAAGCTTCTCTCATCTCCTCTAGCTTTTCTTTTATCTCTTTTTTCCATGCTTTTTCATCCAGTACAGCGGAATCTTTTTTCTGTTTCTTCACCTCCTTCTTTCCTTGTTTCAAGAATTTCTTCTCATCTTTTAGACTTCTTCTAAATGCCTTTCGGGCACGTATGATTTTTCTTTTATCCTTCATTCTACTTCCCCTTAGTTAGAAGCCATTTTATCAGGATCCGTACTCATGATATCAAACAATTGAGTACCTTGAGGAATCTTATTTTTAAAGGGTACGACAACTGAACCAGCTTTTATCAGTCCTGCCCCTTTTTCTGGATTGACAAGGTATTTTTCGAGTTCTTTTGACAAGCCTAAGAGTTGAACTAGTTCTTCTCGGTCATTTTTTGCTTGCTTGAGGAGAATCATAAATTCACTATTTGCAATAATCCGTCTACCATTTGGATCTAACAATAAGGTTTCGACGTTTTGAGTTATTCCAGTCGGACTGGCTCCATATTTTCTGACACGACTCCACAATTTAAAGAAGAAATCACTGGCATATTTATCTAATAAGAGAAGCTGCATCTCATCAAAATAAATCCAGGTCTTCTTCCCTAATTTTTGATTCCGAACGACACGATTCCATATCTGATCAAAAACAACCATAAGAGCGATTTGTTTCAGCTCATCTCCTAACTTTTTAACATTATAGATTAAGAAATTAGATCCTGTTTGAATATTGGTCTTATGTGAAAAAATATCAAGCGAACCTTCGACATACAGTTCCATATCAAGCGCCAAATTCTGCGCTTCTTCTTCTGGTTGTTGACTCAAGACAAAGACCCATTCTTCCAAAGAAGGCTCTTTAAATGACTGATAGGTGAGTCTGGTAACTCGGTCGATAATCGATTTTTCTCTTCCATCCATTTTTCTATCCAATAACTTGCCAATAAAGGATAAAAGAAATTCTGATTTTACCTTTACAGGATCTTCATCCATATTTTCCTCAGACAAGTCAAGGACATTGAGATAGGTTTGGGAATCTGGCGCAATATCAATCATTTCTCCTCCAAAAGCCCGGCCAATGACACTATATTCTGCTTCTGGATCCACGATGATAATTTCAGTATTTTCACCAGATTCCTTGATTTTGGTCGTGATAATTTCATGCTTGGTTGCCATCCCTTTACCAGCTCCAGATGTTCCTAAAATCAGACCAGACGGTGTATTTAATAGGCTTCGATCAATGGTAATAATATTGCTTGATATTTGATTGATACCGTAATATTTCCCACTACGGTCTTGTAAGTCTACTGAGGTCCAAGGTGAGTTCACTGCTACATTAGATGTTAATAAACTCCGTGATACTCCCTCTAAAAAATCACAACCAAATGGCAGCAAACTATTAAAGGCTGCTTCTTGCATATATGGAAGTTTATCAATCATTAGGTCATTTGAGCCGGCCACTTGTTGAATCGTGTCTAGGGCTTGTTTAAGTTCTTCTTCATCCTGACCAAAAACACCAATCAAAAAGACTGTTTGAAATAGTTTATCTCCTGTCTCTGTCATGGTTTTTAAGAGTTCTTCAGCTTCATCGATATTGCTTTCTAATACATGACCTACTTTTTCCAAATAGATACCTGTACGAGCTAGTTTTTGTTGTTCCCCAATCTTTTGGGATTCCATTAAGGTCTTCTTTGTTCGTAGTTTCTTCATGGCATCTGCCTTGGTCGAACTTTGAGCATGAAGGCTCACTATCAATTCCAAATCTCCTTGCATGAGGTCTCGGATAAACTGATCCCCTAATTCCATGCCATAATCTCTCACATAGACAATCTGCAATAAGCGGTCATTGATTTGTAGGTAATTCTTGTTTTTGAAATCTAAGAGACTAGGCGCTATGAAGTGACGAGTTGTCTGACCAGATCTCGTTAAATCACGGTAAGAAAAAGGAAGATGGTGTTCTCCTCTAAGCATATCTGCCAACAAGTTGACACGCTCTTCTCCAGCCAAGGATTCAAATCGTGCATCAATTTCTGAGAAACCACTCTTGAAATATTCTCCTATTTGGGACAAGGAACGATAGGCTTGTTTGGGATTAGAATCCTTTCTACCAAAGCTAATCAGTTTCACAGCTGAAAAATTATTTTCACCACTGTCTAAATTCTGATTCATCATCCGATTCAATTCTTTACGATAGGTATCATATCCATCTTCTTTTTCCTCATACAAAACACTTTGTCTAAACTTTTCTAAATTCAATCTTTTATTAAAGATGGTCAATTGGAAGTTGGTTTGGTCATCTAAGGAATTAATCAAATCAGAATACTTCTCAATGATTGCGCCCTTATCTTCTAAACCAACGGTCTGGTAATTGACATCACCAAGTAAATAGCTTTGTGAAAAATAATCTTCCTTTACCTGCATCAGACCATTTTGATACAAGGCTTGATAGGAAAGAGTATTAGCCGTTGATGGTAACACTTCCTCTTTTTTATCTTTAACTTCTTCCTTTTTATTAGTCGTTGAAGTTTTTTGTTTCTTTAATGTATTTGATTTTCTTTTCATGTTCAGGTCCTTTCTTTCCTGTAATTGTGCGTAGGGGAACCGTTAATTCAAAATGAAGACGGTATTTCAAATAATGTTCAAAATATAAATCATTGGGTTTATAGACTCCAAAAAGCATGAGGGGGATGGTAAAGGCAAACACAAAACCGTAAACAAACCAATCTCCAAATTGCCAGAAAAAGAGATTCAAGCCCAAAACAATAATTGTGACAATAAAGGCTGGTAGGACAAAGATGATTTGCCTTGTAGTGAAGCCTAACCAAGCCCTGTGTTGGTATTTTGAGATGTCTTTAAAGACACGTGTATTCATGACTTTCCTTTCTAAAAAGGCTAAGAAGCAATCACTTCCTAGCCTTTATCTAATTACATACCTAAAATTGAGCGAGCCGTACGTTGAGAACCAACGAGGGCAATAATCAGTAAGATAGCTTGTACCAAACTACCAAACATAATCGCAAGTGATTGCAAGACTCCTGCACCATTTGAAACAGCTATTTTCCCAGCAGATTCAAACAAAGGAACAAGAGAAACAATCAGAAAAATGAGAACCCCTTGTACCGCATAAACCATAATATTTTTTAAATAGCCAATACCAATAGACTTCCATTCATCACTTAAAAATGTTGGAATCGTAAGAGGGGCAAATGGAATCATAAGGTAGAGTTGAATAAATCGAATAGATACCAAAAGATTAACCATGGCTGCACTTACTATCCGAACAAGCCAAATGAGGAGGGCGAAAAAGCCCACAATCATCCGGCCAATAAATCCTGAACCTTTTAATCCAGAGAGTGTATCATACTTTGCCCCACCGTGAGCCACAATCGAAGCCACTTGTTCAATGGCGTGACTCGCAATCCCGATGATAGCTTCTACAATAACGGTAGTATTGGTAATTACAACTGCGACCATAATATAACTAATCAACATCGGCGCTAATGCTTCAAAAGTCATCGCTCCACCTGAGTTAGCAATTTTCTTTGCCATCTTCGAAAATTCTAAGATGAGAACAACTGATAAAATCGCAACTCCAAGAGGCTGCATGACACTTTTAGTAATACTAGACATATAAGTCCAAACAGTTGGATTGTAGCTAGATAGAGATTTAATCAGATCTACCGTAGATTGTAAATCTACATTAAATCCTTCAAATAAATTTTCAGCTGATATTTTTTCAGATGCAAGGTAAACAAAGGGTGAGACTAAACTAAGATTCATGTCATTGTTTATCCTCCTAAATTGAAATCTGGGTTACAAAGGCTCCAGCAGCCCCTACCATAACTCCACCGACAATTTCAAGAATGGCATTCCGAACACCTGGTCCACCATCTTTAATGTTGGTTGCAAGGTTGACAATCCCCACAACAACGAGAAAGGCACCAACCGCAATCAATCCCTTCTGTAACAAAGACATAGCTTGTGCAAACATAGCACTTGCGTCTACTCCATAAACAAAACCTTTAAAATGCGTAATCATCTATTTCCTCTTTTCTATTTTTATTTTAAACTAGATTCAAAAGTTAAATCACGAATTCTAAGGCCTTCAAGATGATTTTCTTGTCTTTGATTTAAAGGATTGATTTGATAGTTCCACCACCGTTCATCGGTTTCTTGATTGGCTAGGTACTTCCAGTTTGGATGCTTAGTTGAATTGTATTTTTTGCTTTTAAAGACAGGCATATTGGCAATTCGAACCAGGCATTCATGCCGTTTCATATTTCCGACTTCATCAGGTGTCATTAAATCACGAGCAATCTTTTGATGAGAAAGGGATCCTGAACCTGTCTGGCCAAAGGAACGACTAGTATTTCGAACATCAATGGTTTGTTTACCGAGTAACCCACTCATAAATTTAAAGGTATCTTCATCATTCCCACCTAAGTAGACTAAGCTATCACAGTTCCCCAAAATGGTTTTCCAAGCTTCTTTTTCTTTATAGAGCCCTTGAAGTTGGGCAATATTTTGTAGAATAGGAACGAGACTCATATTACGAGAGCGGACTGTTGAGGTTTGTTCAGCAAAATCTGGGATTTCTCCGATATTTGCGAATTCATCTAAGTAGACTCTCACATGAAGAGGTAATTGACCCTTAAAATCAATATCTGCTTGTCTTGTTAGGGTTTGAAATACGGTTGAAAAAAAGAGGGCTGAAAGAAAGCGAAAGGTACTGTCGTTATCTGGGATAACTAAGTAAACCATTGATTTTTCCTGGCCCCATGTCTTCATATCAAGGGTATCTCTTTTGGTCAAATCCATGACACTTTGAATATTGAAGAGGGCAAATTTAGCAGTGGTTACAGCTATAACAGAATCCAGAGTCTTATCCTTATAATTTTGAAAATCTGCCCAATTTCGCATGGTAAAATTTTCAGTTCCATACTTTTTAGCATAATTTTCAAATAGAATTTCTAAGACACTTTTTTCTTGGTTTTCACCCTTGGATAAGTGTTTAATGAGTTTTGAGATTTCAGCAAAACTTGGATAACGCCCTCGTTTTTTTCGCTCTTCCACTTCTTTTTTTTACGTTTCAACAAGTTTTGGTATTCCTTTTGACTTAAACGACTTTCTTCTATGAGCTGTTCTCTTGTTTTAGGTGGATTATAGAAATCGACCAAGTAGGAGGCTAAAGCTCGTACCAAAGTCATAGAAGCTTCATCCCAAAATGGATCACTACGAGATCCAGAGCCTTTGGTGTTATTAAAATAAACCGTCAGCATGCGATTCAAATCATTTTCTGTCTCTATATAGCGAAAAGGATTGAAGCCATCTGAGTTCTTCATATTGACTAAATCTAACACCTTTACTTGGTAGTCATGTTCTAAAAATAGTTTTCCAGTTTTCTCAGCTAAGTGATCTTTAGGATCCACTACAATATTTGAACTATTCATCTGAATCAGATTGGGTTTCACAAAGCGAAATGTCTTCCCACTTCCTGAACCTCCAATCACCGCAATATTCTTATTTCTATCATATTGGGGTGGTTTTTTATCTAATAATGTCAGACGAACATCTTGTGCTAAGATCGTATCATGAGAAAATTCCTTACCGTAAAAGAGCTTCTTTTCTTTTAGAGTTCCAAAACGGGCGCTCCCGTATTCTACCCCTTCTCGGTATTGTTTTTTACCAGTCTCTAGATAGAGATAAACCAGCAACATCATCACAAAGCCTAGTAGAAAAAAAGCACTTGATTTTCCAGTAAAAGAAACATTCCATGGCGACTGAAAAACTTCATCTTGACCTTCCATCAGAAGATGAGTCCATTTATCTAAGCTATTTCCAGTATAGGAATCATACAAAAGCGTCAAACGATGAAAAAGATAACCTAGTAAGATACCTAACAGTGAGAATAGTAGGAATTTCTTTCCACTGTACATCATCTCACCATCTCTTTCTGTTTGACGGCCCCTTCTTGTCTAAAGGTAATTTGGGATTTAGCCTCATCAATTGCATCGTCCAATGACTTATCCATGGTAAAATCAGCTAATTTCTTCGGATCATTAACCATTTTTTCTAACAGATGGTCTAAATGATTGTCTAAAAT
This sequence comes from Streptococcus sp. 959, assembly GCF_013277075.1. Classification (GTDB taxonomy): domain Bacteria; phylum Bacillota; class Bacilli; order Lactobacillales; family Streptococcaceae; genus Streptococcus; species Streptococcus pseudopneumoniae_C. The sequence continues at coordinate 28,888 of NZ_VMMF01000015.1, read as the reverse complement.
CGAACGGTCTTTCGCGTAGAAATGTAGAGAATCCCCTTGCCAAGCAATGGCTAAAGGAATCTCTTCTTTTTCTAAAAAAGCTTTAAATTTCTCTATATCAATTGGTTTGTCTAAAAAATCTTTTTTCAGATTAATCGTATCAATCGAATAAGGAGATTGTAGCAATTCTTCTAATTTCTGCACCCCTATCTTATAGGCGGAATCCTGTGCTAAAGCCTGACGTCTAGACCATTCTAGAATCTTTAAGAGACTTCTTACAGTAAATAAAAGACTACGCTCTGCATATTGAACTGCCATTCGTTCCTGTTGTTCAGAGGACATCTGATGCCTCCTTCTTCACAAATAGCAGCTTTCCTTCTTTATAACGATAAGCTATCAATTTCTGACGTTGCTTAATCGACTTGACAACCTTCAGTAGATCTCTCGAATAAGGTTCTCGAAGAGTAACTTCTACTGCTTTCCCATCAACGATACCAACACGTTTAAATTCAATGTAGTCTTTTTTGAGATGTCCTAAGCCCATACCAAAAGGAAAGTGATGAATCAATTGGATGGTACAACCACCTTTATTTCCCATTTGTTTCAAATCATACAAGTTTACTACCTTCATGATTAACTCCTTTATCTAGTTTGTCGCATCGTTTAAGTCTGGTAACGATAAACTCCGTGTCTGTTAGAAAATTCTCACACACGTCTTGTGCCAGTTGCCCTTCACAGGGAAGTACTCTCAGTCCCTACTTACACAGGCACGCTAATCAAGACGGAGTGGATTCAATTTTCAAAGAACAGGTAGCTTTATTATAGATAAGAGTAGTTGAAATTTTTATCACATTTTTGAGGTTGTTGGAATAATAAGGTAAGTGCTAATTTCTAGCTCTTCTCAAAACACCGTACGTACCTTCTATGTTTTATGAACAGTAGCTATCATTTACATTTTCAAACTACCATTCTATAAAACTAAAAGTCAAAATATACGCTTCTACTTCGAGAGATACTTATTTAATGGTTCAGCAATTCGCTCTACTTCCGTTACATAAATTTCATCACTATAACTTCTAATGATTTGTTATTAGTTCACTTTGAGGGGCTTGCTCATGAAACCAAACCGCGTAAGTCGTAAAAGAAAAAAGCAGTACAAGATTGAACTACTTTTACGGATTCAGATAAAATAACTTTAAAATATAGAAGATATATATTGACTGTAACTATAATGGATTTAAATTTATAACTTCATCTGCTTGATTCCAAATATCGGGATTATGAGTTGCAATGATGATTAGACGATTTTCATTTTTCAGATCTAATAATAATTTCATAATTCCTTGTGAAGTTATCAGAACAAGTGATGCAGTCAGCTCATCCGCGAGTATTAATGGTGGATTTTTAAGAATGATTTTCGCTAAAGCAACACGTTGTGCTTCACCGCCAGACAATTCAAAATGCTTTTGTTCAAGATGAAAATGAGTTAGACCAACTCTTGCTAATATATCTTTTTTTAACTTATCTTTTTCTTTATAATTACATTTACGATTTACTAATCCTAAATCTAGATTAGTAGAAACGTTTTCATTATCTAACAAACCAAAATTTTGAAAAAGATATCCTGATACTGTCAATAAAAAAAGCTTAGAAAGGCTAAAAGCCTTATCCAAGCTGATATTTTGTTCATCTAATTAATAATCTAAATAAAGGATCTACTTCACTTTCATAATACGAACTAAATTGGCTCTTTCTGCCTCCTCTAGTTTCAATTCTATATAATGAATAGTTTCCGACAAGTTTGGAATAATCGAGTATTCTAAACCATTTACACGTCTACGTGTTTTTTCTATTTCATCAGCCATTAACTGACACGTTTTTTCAACTTCTGCCAGTCTTAGTAATTTATCAATTAAACTATTCATTGTAGCAAATACATCATCCATTTCACTATTAGAAGATAAATAGCTGTATTCACTGTTCTCATTTTGAGAAGTAATATTCATATGCATTCTAGGAACTGTTACACTCATGATATTTTCTTTCTCAACAAATAATTCAATTTCTTTCGATGGAATTGAAAATAATTCCTCCACCATTTGAGAATTCTTTAATGATTTAGCAACTGCAAAGGATTTTAGATTATCAATTAGATAACTTTCTACTTCTTTCCGAAGTTGATTATTCTCACGAATCAAAGAAATAAATCGCCTCATCAATTCATCTCTTTTATCCTTTAATAACTTATGTCCACGTTCAGCTGTTTTCAAACGTTCCTTTAAGTTATTCAATTCCATACGAGTTGGTTTTACATTCAAACGTACCATAGATAATCACTCCAGTTCCGGATTAAACTTCTACCAAAGGTAAGTATTTATCAAGCAAATCATCTTTGATACGTTTTAACTCTGTTCTAGGAAGAATTGATAGTAATTCCCACCCAAGATTCAACGTATCTTCTATATTTCGATTTTTATAAAATCCTTGGTTTATGTACTCTTCTTCAAAACGCTTTGTAAACCTCACATACAATTTATCTACATCAGATAAAGCCGATTCTCCTAATACTACTGCTAACTCTTCAACCTTTTTCCCTTGGGCATAGGCTGCAAACAGTTGATTCATAGTTGGAGCATGATCTCCACGAGTTTTACCTTCTCCAGAACCCTTATCTTTTAATCGAGAGAGAGAAGGTAAAACATTGATTGGTGGACGATAACCTTGATTATACAACTCATGCGACAAAATAATTTGCCCTTCAGTAATGTATCCAGTTAAATCAGGAATTGGATGTGTTATGTCATCTTCTGGCATTGTTAAAATAGGAATCTGTGTCACCGAACCTTTTTTACCAACTAAGCGACCAGCCCTTTCGTATAGAGTTGATAAATTTGTATATAAATATCCCGGATAGCCTCGTCTCCCTGGAACTTCACGGCGAGCTGCCGAGACTTCACGTAACGCTTCACAATAGTTGGTCATATCCGTCATGATAACTAGAACGTGCATATCTTTTTCAAAAGCTAGATACTCTGCCGCAGTTAAAGCAATGCGGGGAGTTGCAATACGCTCAATTGCAGGATCATTTGCCAAGTTCATAAATAAAACCGAACGATCGATCGCTCCTGTTTTTCTGAGTTCTTCCATAAAAAACTCAGCTTCTTCAAAAGTAATACCCATTGCTGCAAATACAACCGCAAAATTTTCATCAGAATTTAAAACAGTCGCTTGTCTTGCTATCTGAGCAGCTAATTCATTATGAGGTAAGCCCGAACCTGAAAATACTGGTAATTTTTGACCACGTACAAGAGTATTCAAATGATCAATAGAGGAGATCCCTGTCTGAATAAATTCATCTGGATAATCTCTAGATACAGGATTAATAGCTTGACCATCAATATCTAAATATTTCTCTGGAATTAAATCTGGTCCACCATCAATTGGTTTTCCCATCCCATTAAAAATACGACCAACCATATCCTCAGATACGGCCAATTCTAATGCATGACCAGCAAAACGAATTTTAGACTTTTCTAAATTTATTCCACTAGATCCTTCAAAAAGCTGAACCATTGCTTTATCTTCGTGGATCTCTAAAACTTGTCCACGACGAATTTCTCCATTATGAAGTTGAATTTCAACTAACTCATTGTAAGACACATTATTTACTTGTTCAACAATCATAAGAGGCCCAACAACTTCACTAGCAGTTCTGTATTCTTTTATAACACTCATTTATAGACCTCCTGTTTCTAATATCAAATGAATTTGATGTGTAATCTCATTTGATATAATTTTGATTTCATCTAATCTATCTTCTGAAACATATTTACTTCTCGCCATACGGTCTCTAACTGCCACGGTACCTTCCATAATCTCTGTAAAGTAAGAACCCAACTCTAAAGCATGATTTGCCTGATCAGCAAAAGTTAGGATATTACTTAGCATTGCTTCTTGTTTTGCAAACGAAGTGAATGTATCTACCGAATCAAAGGCGTTCTGTTGCAAATAATCTTCTCGAATTTGTTTAGCAATTTCCATCGTTAGTCGTTCATTATCAGACAGAGAATCAATTCCAACAAGACGAACAATTTCCTCTAAACTAGATTCCCGTTGTAAGTAGTTCATCGCACGAGTTATTTTACTATTCCAATCTGTCTTCTCTTTACCATCTATATAAGTGCCCACACTGTCTTTATATAGTGAATAAGATGTAAGCCAGTTAATTGCAGGAAAATGACGTCGCTGTGCCAACGGAGCATCAAGCCCCCAAAAAACTTTCACAATCCGTAAAGTGTTTTGAGTAACTGGTTCTGAAATATCTCCACCAGGTGGCGATACAGCACCAATAGCAGTAATCGTTCCTTCACGTTCTGGAAGCCCTAGAACCTGAGAACGTCCTGCTCTTTCATAATATTCAGCGATACGACTTCCCAGATAAGCAGGATAACCCTCATCACCAGGCATTTCTTCTAGACGTCCTGACATTTCACGTAGCGCTTCTGCCCAACGTGAAGTTGAATCAGCCATAATGGCGACAGAGTAGCCCATATCACGAAAATACTCAGCCATGGTAATTCCTGTATAAATTGAAGCCTCACGAGCAGCAACAGGCATATTTGAAGTATTAGCAATCAGAACTGTCCGTTGCATAATTGATTGTCCGGTATTAGGGTCAATCAACTCAGGAAACTCATTCAGTACATCCGTCATTTCATTTCCACGTTCTCCACAACCGACATAAATAACAATATCAACATTGGCAAATTTAGCTACTTGGTGTTGTACAACTGTCTTTCCTGCTCCAAATGGTCCAGGTACTGCTGCAGCTCCCCCTTTGGTTACTGGAAAGAATGTATCAATAACTCGTTGACCTGTGATTAATGGTTCTTCTGGAATTAAACGTTTAGAAACAGGACGCGCCTTGCGGACAGGCCATTTTTGCATAAGCGTTCCTTTATAGAAACTACCGTCCAATTTTTTTATTTCATATACAACTTCATCAATTGTAAAATCGCCAGATGCAATAGAAACGACTTCTCCAGATACTCCATAAGGAACCATAATTTTATGATTAACTACCTCGGTTTCCTTGACAGTTCCAAGAATATCACCCGTACTCACTTTTTGACCAATTGCTATAGTGGAATCAAAATGCCACTTAATATCTCTATCCAAACTTGGAACTTCTACCCCACGAACTAGAAAATCATTATGAGTAGCCAATTTAAATCGATCTAATGGGCGTTGTATGCCATCAAACATTTGAGAAATCAATCCTGGCCCTAATTCAACCGATAGAGGTTCTCCAGTTGTAACAACAGGTTCTCCCGGACCAAGACCAGATGTTTCTTCATAGACTTGGATAGATGCCTGATCTCTTCTCATTTCAATAATTTCACCGATTAACCCTAGCTTACCTACACGGCAAATATCTTGAATATTAGCCTCCTGCATACCTGATGCAATAACTAGAGGTCCCGATACTTTTATAATCTTCCCTTGAGTCAAAGTTATTCTCCTTACTAAGTCCAAAAATTATAGAATAATATTACAGACAATTTTGTACATTATTATAAAATATTGTGTCCTACTGCTTTCTCTACATTATCCTCTATACGTTTTAATCCTAAATTTAAACCTTGTTTATGAGTCGGTAATAAAATAATAGCAGGCACAACTTGAGAATCATAATGGCGAATTGTATCTAATATCATTGAAGCAATGTCTTCAGTGATATAAATGACACCATAATCAGATTGAGCTAATTTTCTTAGAGTATTTATAGCTTCTTGTTCTTGATAGGCAGGAAATATATCAAACCCAATCATGCTAAAGGGTAAAATAATATCATGGCTACCAATTATGCCAATTTTATACTTATTAGCTTCCATAATGCGGGCGTATCCTTTCTTTTATTGATTCATAAGGAATTGTATTTTGAAGAGCTGATATGATCATTCTAAGATTCTTTACTTCAAACTCACATCCCAATAAATATCTAGCAAGAACTAACGGCCCATCTACATTATACCTTCCTTGATCTAAAGTTTTATACAATAGTAAATCACATAAAAATTCTAACTCAGAAGATGAAATTGTTGCGTCCTGCATCTTCAATTCGTAAGTTGAAAAGATTGAATCTAAGCTTGGATTTATTTTATTGAACCACACAAATATTTCTTGATTTTCTACAATGTATATAAATTCTTTAGCAGAAATACTTCCTTCATCTGAAAGTAATTGTAAAATATCCCCATGACTCTTATTTTGAGATAAACCACGTTTTACAGTAATAATATTATAAAAGTCAATCATTGCAACAATAACCTGAGACAGCACCTCATCTAACTCATTAGATAAAAGTTTCAGATGTTTAAAATATGCTAGATCAGCTCCGACATCAAGTACACGAATATTATTAAAAGTTTCATACTCATTCCAAATTGATTCTACTTCATGAACCATAAAATCAGGAAGTGTATCTGAATGTAAGGAAGTAACTAAATGTTTTAAACTTTCTATATCAAAAATCCCTATTGGAATTAATAATTTAGAAAAATCTTTCTTAATTGCCGCCTTAGATTTTAATAAAACTTTGATATTATGATAAACATATCGTAAAGCAAATAAAGTCACAATTTTATCATTCGGACTTTCAGCATAGGCCCATCTATAATCATTGACTAATTTTGTCATTAGCGAAGTCTCTGTCTGACTAGGATTTTCTAAAACGTCAATCGATAAATGATAGGGAGTTGCTTCTAAGATAAATGCCAATGTCTCCGTATCTTTGGATTGTATAATTTTTTGAAATTTTTCTTCTGTAATAAAATCGTTTTCTTTTACCGAAATCGTCGTATTTATTTTTGAAAAAAGATTAGTATCCATAAAATACCTTTCTAATTTTATTGGAATACTCCAAATTTCTAAGAAGGATTAACCAATTTCATCCTTAATTGATAAAAATTTGATTTGCGATACTTGAACTTTCTTCCTTAGAAATCGATCCAATTAATGTTTTATACAAATAGTTATCATCAATTTTACCTATTGAAATAAGTAAGCCTGATTCATTTGAGATAGGCTGTTCACTAAATAAATGATTTGGAAAAGAGAATTTCAATTTCTCTAATTGTTCCAAATTGATTTTAGCTAAAGTCCGCTCCCCAAAAGTTACTATGACCTCTTGTTGTGAATATCGTTCCAGAATTCGATAGATGAACTCCATTTCTTTATCTGCACTCCAAGATTCCATTTCTATTAAAGCAGATTGAAAAAGTTCTTTTAATATTTTCTGTTTTGATACTAACGTTGATTGGCGTTCCTTATTTTTTAATTGTTGAAAAATTATTTGATATTTCTGTTGTAATTCTTTTAACTTTCGTTCATGTTCAGCTTCTTTTTTCTTTACAATGACCGACTTTTGCATTTCAAATTCATCATCAATCTTCTTTTTGGAATCCAATAATTTCATACGCCCTTTTTCATGAGCTTGTTCAATAACAGACTCTCGTAAGTTTTCTAAATTGCTCATTTAGACACCTCCTTTGAATAGCAAATTAATTTCTTATACACGAAGGGTCAAAATGAATGATACGACAAAGGCAAGAATTGCATAGGTTTCTACCATGGCAGCCAAAATTGCTCCCTTCATGAATTCTTTTGGTCTTTTAGCCAAGATTTGCATACCCGCTACTGCTACATTTCCTTGATGCTTAGCCGAAAAGTATCCTACAATAGCAATTGGAAGAGCTACAAAGAAATAAGCAACGCCTTTTTCCAAAGGAAGTTCTGGAGTTAATTGCAACCAAATCAAAATTCCAATAACAAAACCATATAATCCTTGTGTTCCGGGCAGTAGTTGCAATATCAAAGCTGAGGCAAATTTTTCTGGCTGTTCTTTCAGTAAAGCTGCGGCAGATTGCCCAGCCTTACCAACCCCATAAGCAGACCCCATACCGCTTAATCCAACCGCCAATACAATTCCCAATGCAGCGAAGAAAGCTCCTCCATAGGTTGAAAAATAAGTTGCTAAATGTTCCATTATATATATCCTCCATTAATTCTTTGTAATAACCTTAATATATTTCTCAGAAGCCTTCAAAGGTTGAAATGGTTTTCCTCCACCCTCATAAAACTTACCAAAAAATTCAACAAATATCAGACGTGCTCCATGAACATATCCTGATAGTAACGATAGAAAAATATTGATCGCATGTAAAAGAATGAATAATACTAATCCAATTGTCAGTTTAGCCAATGTCCCCGGAAACAAACCAACAATTAAATTGAAAGCTGATGCTATACTTGCTCCAGATAATCCTAATGCCATCAATCGAGTGAAACTAACTAAATCACCTATATAAGATGAAATGTTATATAGATTAAACAATCCTGATCCAATACCTGACAAGCTTTTGGCTTGAATAATAGAAACAATCAAAATCCCCACAGCATTAAGAATAGATACCCATTTCCCTAATACAAATAACGGTCTAATATCAGGCATCAACATTCCGACAGCAATAAATAACAAGCCAAGCAGAATAACACACCACGCAAATCCTGAATTATATGCTTCTGCATATTTCTTCATTCTTACTTTTTGTAGTCCTGAAGCTAACAAACCTACAAATACTGTAATAAATCCAAACACAACTGACACTACTAATATAGTCATGACATCCGAGGTTGTAGATATCAGATGAAATGGCAACTCATATCCAAAAAATGAGCCATAGATTCCACCCCAAATTGCAACGGCTACCCCTAATATATTAAAGAATTTTAAAAATCTCTTAGTTACTGAAGGTAGATGAAAAATTTTTAATGCTAACATTGTTCCTAAAAACAATAGTAAACCATAGCCTAAATCAGCAACCATCATTCCAAAAAATGTAAAGTAAAATGGTGCTAATACAGGTGTAGGATCTTTCTCATAATATTTGGGCAGAGCATACATTTCTGTCAATAATTCAAATGGTTCAATTAAAGAGTGATTCGTTAATTTGATAGGTATTTCATCTTGGTTATCCGACAATGTTTCCGATTCATAAATATAAATAGAATGTCCAAAACGCTCATCCATAACTTTTATAAAATATAAAATACGAGTTTCTTCTATCCATCCTTCTAATGCAACTAGATGCGGAGTGCTCAAAAGGTTATTCTTAGAGATTTGACGAGCATAGATAGATAAAATATAGTCAATTTGCCATTGTAAATCTATCAAATTTTTCTTTGAATCTTGCAACGATGCGATAATATTCTCTTTTTCAGTTATTAACTGCATGTTTTCTTGATCCAAATCTACTACTCGCTGCTTCGGTAATTCCTTTCTAGAATAATCAAATGGTTCAAATAAGTATTCATCAAAATCAATAGAGCAACTGGACTGATAGAAAACAACAACACCGTACTCTCTATCATTAGAAAATATTTCTTGAACTTCAATATTGTTTTCTAAAAAATTATTGTATAAGCGATTATCTACAGTCCTTGGAATTGTTCCGACTTTTCCTCTACAGAAAGAAAATTGTTCTAAATGCGCAGGAATAATTTCTAATTTTTCCCACTTTATTAATCTCTCTATTTCCTCATTATTACTTTGAATGTTTCTTTCTAATTCATGAACTCTGTTTATTTGATGATTCACTTTTTTAAGAACACCCTCAGCAACATTAGCTTTACCAAATTTTTCTAATTCTTCATAAGAGGTTGTTATCGGAGGATGCTGTAATAACTTAAACGTGTTTTCTTTCGGTAGGTATTCTTGTAATTTCTCTACAGTTGCTTCCAAATGTTGTTGTTTATTCATCAAATAAGTCAATGCATCATTTCCTTCAATAACCCCATGATTGGAATTAGAAGTATGAGAAATTTGAATAGTTGGAAATACAACCTCATCTTTTTCTAGAGCTTCTGACCAGTTATCCTGAACCTTTAAATCACGGAACTGCACTGACTCTAGTTCTTGAATAGTTTTTAAAACATCATCAAGACTACTCTTAGTAAATAGTAGAGAAATCCTTTTCATCTGACTAATAGCCATATTTTTCTACCACCCTACCAATAATTTTTTCTACAAATTCTCCTCTCCTACTTGATGAAATATACTGAATCTTTGCATCATTTTCCTTGATTGTTTTATTAACCTCATCAATGAGGTTCTGTTGTTGCATTTCTAAATTGCTTTCTATTGAAATTAATTCTTCGCGACTTTTTTCATCATACCTTTTTTCTAGTTCTTCCAATTCTTCTTGGGAGACAGCTTTATACGTATAAATCTCATTATCATATGATTTTATAATATCGGTTGCAACATTCTCAATATCTTGCATTGTCGAAAATACAGAGTTAGTCATTGTGACACCTCCTTATCTTTCACACTATTTATTAGAAATTCTATCTAAGAAATTTTTTACAGCTCCTATACGACCAGCTTCATTTCCTAATGTAGCTGCCACAACATTATTAGGCAAAAACCTATTATCCATTGCATTTTTAGCTAAAGAACTTTGAATTTCAGGTAACAAAATATCCTTTTTAGCCAGAATCCCACCTCCTAATATGAGAATTTCTGGATTAAGTAGATAAGAAATAGTTAATAAACCTTTTGTTAGATTTTCTACAAAAATTTCAAAAGTTTCTTTAGCGACTTTATCTCCAGAACTTAAATCAGTAAAGAAAGTACGTCCAGTTTGATTAGTTTTCAAGCTCTTCTTTTGATATAAATGAATCAATGCGGTTGTTGAGGCTTTGCTTTGCCAATCCGAATTACCTACAGGAATATAGCCTACTTCACCAGCAGTATAGTTAAATCCGTTAACAATTTGTCCATTGACAATAATACTGCCTCCTATACCTGTTCCAATAGTAACCATTACTACATTTTTCTTATCTTTGGCTTGTCCCTTCCACAATTCACCTAATGCAGCACAATTAACATCATTTTCAACAAAAGTAGACAACCCAAAACGTTTTTCTATTTCGGAAGTAAAGTTTACTCCGATATACCCTGGTATTGTATAGCCTGCATAGATGATTTCTCCTGTATTAGCATTAACAACTCCAGCAGTGGAAATCCCAACACCATCAATTGAATAATTTAAAATATACTCACCAATTAAATCACAGACCTGATTTAATATCTGGTTCGTTCCCAAATCATAGTCAATAATTGTTTCTATTTCTTTGAACTGATTTAAACTCGTTCCAAAATCATCGTATAAATCTGCCTTAATTGTTGTTCCGCCAATATCGATCCCTATAATCTTCATTTCATCACTCCCACATTTTTGATCTCATTACTTTTTGATAAAAAATGGGACTGGGCATTATCCCAATCCCATCTCTATTTCTTTATTCAATGAGTTGTATCACAGAACTTTAGAAATTATATAATGACAAGAATTTACTATTCTGTTTTACAATAGTTAAGCATTTGTGATTTCTGAAAGACTTACTTTTCGATCTTCTTTAACTGATAAAGTACATGCATCAGCGGTAGCGATTGATTCTAAAGCAGCTACACCATTGAGAAGTTTTTCATATTCTTCTGTAATTTCTCCACCTTTAATGATGTCATGTAGATATTCCATTTCTTTATCAATACATGTTTGTAACCATAATGGGCAACGTACTCCTGGTTTACCGTACGCAATTGCTCCATCCATACCACGACCGGTATAGATAGCTGTACGGTCATCATCTTCCTCTTGAGTTTCATGTACTAAGAAGTGTGATTCTCCTTCACCTTTAACACGAAGTGTACCTCCAGTATTGAACAAGTCAAGTTTGATAGCTCCTTCAGTTCCTTGAATCAAGACGTAGTGTTCACCCCAACGGAAAGCATTACCATATTCCAAAACAGCATAACGATCATCAGAGTATTCTAGGTTTACAATGAGCATATCATCTTCATCACCAAAGTTTTCACCTTTATGATATACATTGCCTCCTACCATTGTCGCTTTTTCAGGAAGTCCTCCCATGATGAACTGAATGCAATCTAATTCATGAATATGGTGGTACAAATGTCCTCCAGATTGAGAACGAAGTTTCTTCCATGATACAGTTGGTTGTTGTTCTTCCCAACCTGTACGAGCGGCATGGCAATAAAGAACTTTACCAATTTTACCTTGAGTAATCAATTCTTTAGCATGGTGTACACCATTAAAGAAGTTCATGATGTGACCAGCCATAAAGATAACATTATTTTCTTTACATGCGTCAACCATGGCTTTACAATCTTCATAAGACAATGCAATTGGCTTTTCACAAAATACGTGTTTGCCATGTTGAGCAGCTTTCACAACAGGTTCACGGTGAAGGTAGCTAGGTGAAGCTACGATCACACAATCAATATCTTCACGTGCTACAAGTTCATCTAAACTTGCACAAACATCTGATCCCAACTCTTGAGCAACTTCTTCTCCATGATTTGGGTCAAATACCGCAACCACTTTTGCATCTTCAATTTTGTTCATTGAGCGAGCCAAATCAGCTCCAAAATATCCAGCTCCAACAATACCGTAATTTACCATAATTTTTATCCTCTTTCTATATATTTTTAAATTTCAGATTTAATTCTTTTTCAAATCTTCAATCTTAAATGTTATATATGGTACAACATTTTTCATATGAAGTTCATTACGAGACCATGAATCAAATTTTTCAAACATCAATCCAATTTCATGATTTGGTAACTCTGTCAATGTTGAATATGAGTATCCATAGTTACTATAATCAACATCGTGATGATAACGCCAATCAATTGTATTATCATCATTAATTAGACCAATCGAAATTTGTCCGTGTTTACGACCATTTGTGGAGTTTGGAGTACTTAAAATGACAGCCTTTTTACCATCAATCAATTGACTATAATTGATGATTGATAATTGTGTTCCATAACTTGGATTTGAAACAAAATTCAAATATTCCGGCGCACTCCAAGTAGTACCTGCGTCTTTACTTGTTAAATATGCAATTTTACCATTATTTGTACGCATGTATGCTTGAATTACTCCTGGACTCAATTCTACAAATTGTGCTTCTGCTGACCAACTAGAAGGAAGTGGCACGACTTTAACTTTCCAAGACGCTCCATTATCGTCACTATAAATGAATGCAGACTCTTTACCAGTGTAAGACGGAATAAGAATACGTCCAGTTGAGCTTTCAATGATTCCACGTCCAGGACCCAAATAAGGCGCATTCCGATTAAGTCCCATTATAGGAGGTAATAAAGTTGGTGCAGACCAAGATTCGCCATGGTCATTGCTAGAAATATATGCAATATAGTTCGTTGGCACTACTTTGAATAATGCATCTTTGTAGAAGATATTCATATGGACTTGAGTCCCATTACGATATTCAGTTTTTTTATTATTTTCAAATGAAACCGAATATTGCTCTACCGTCAAATAATTACCATTTTGTTTAATACCGAATTTTTTATCTACTGAAAATTCAGTTGGTCTGTTGGTACGATCGTCGTATACAGTACCATTCTCACGAATAGTATAATTATAATCAGTATCACCTTGTTTCTTTAATTTAAGGTAATAATTACCATCAATTTGTTTATAACCAGAATCTTTTCTAGTAGCTTCTCTAAAACTTACTCCAGCAGGCATAACATCAGCAAACATGAGTACTTGTTTGTTATTTTTTTCAACAATAACAGAGTCAATATAGGTTGCACCACCGCTGATTTGTAAGTCACGTCCACCAACATCACGAGGCCATTCTAATGGTACTGGAGCAAAATCATCGAATGCCAATGTTAATTTTGGTTTAGTCCATGTCTTACCATTATCATCACTATAACTTGTAGCAATATTAATTTTATTCAAGAAATCATGAGTTCCACCGTAACGAGCGTCAATGCTTGAAAAAACCCGACCATTGCTAAAAGTATACAGAACTGGAATACGGAAATAGTTAGAACCAGTTGTATCATTAGCCGTATAAATTAAATGTCCAGTAACAGCGTTTGTTGTCATCTTTTTAACAGTTTCTTCATCCAATGCACTATTAAAGAATTTGATATTTTCTAGTGTTCCGTTAAAACCAAACGCCGTTTTTCCTGCACGTTTCACTCCCCCAAGCATATAGTAATCAATACCTTTAATATCCTTGATGCTTAGGAAGTTATCCACTTTCTTTTCTACTACTTTTGTACCATTAGCATATAAAGAATATGTTTTTTTGACTGAATCTGCTACTACTGCAACAGTGTTAGTCACAGCCTCTTGTTTGTACTTACCCCAAACTGAAGCAGGTCTGGATACTAGGTGATTTTTATTGGAAGAAGTATCACGCGCTTCCATTCCCAATTCACCATTGTCTCTAAGGAACACATCTACATAACTATTTTGTTGACCGGGTTTAGAATTAGATATTCCAAACAGAGCTTGTAAACCTTTCTCACTAGACTGATTGTACTTAATCACTACAGTAAAGTCACCGCTATTAAGTTTATCCTTTAACTCATTAGTAACATTTTCTCCGCCCCCTGTTAAAGTAACATTATTTTTTTCTAAGACAGGAGTTTCTTCCGCTGTAGAAGATGGATCCTTAACAGTAGTTTCTACTGTTCGAGGTTGTACAGTAACTTCCGAAGAATTATCTGATTTAGGTTGTACTCCCGAGATCGCATCCGCTGTAGAAGATGGATCCTTAACAGTAGTTTCTACTGTTCGAGGTTGTACAGTAACTTCCGAAGAGTTACCCGATTTATGTTGTACTTCCGAAATCGAAGTCGTTGGTGCAACAGGTTGCACCAACTCTGGTGTTGATACTTCAGAAGTTTCAGTCTCCTGAGCTGCAACTGAGTTAGCAACAAATGCTGATAATACCACTACAGTACCTAAGGTTACATATTGTTTAATATTTTTTTTCATTTTATTTTTCCTCATTTAAAACTTTGATAACAAGTTTTTTAACAGTTTCATCATTGCAACGAATCTTTGGTTGGTGAAGATCTTCTTCAAAAGTCACCAACATATTCCCTGGAAGCAATTCAACAATTTGATAGTCTTTGCTATCGTAAAAAGCAATATCCTTCTCTTCGCTAAAAGGTACACGTGACTGAGCACGAACTGGGGAAGTTACTGCCATTTTTTCTGTATTTTCAACAACAATATGAATATCTAAATATTTCTTATGAGTTTCAAAAATATCTCCTGGAACTCCATCAGCCAGATAAGTCATACAATTTGCAAAAACATTTTCCCCGTCAATATCAATTTTTCCATCAACTAAATCTGTCAAATTTGTATTTTCTAAAAAATCACAGACTTTTGAAAAATGTTTATTGACAGAAGCATATCGTCTAAAATCAGATTGTTCAGAAATAATCATATTATTTTCTCTTTTCTATTAGTGACTAGTGACGAACTTCCCAACTTGAATCCGCTTTAATTTCTGAAATATCATGAATCGTTGTATATTTAGGTGCACATACTTTATTTTCAGTAAGAACAGATACAATATAACCTGAAACTACTGATACAGAAATTGAAATCAATGAATATGCCCAGTAGCTAACAGTTGTTGGAGGAAGGAAGTATTTAATAAATACCATAACGATGGTTGATACAATCAGCGCTGCATAAGCACCTTGTTTATTTGCTTTTTTAGAAACAAAACCAAGAATGAATACACCACCAAGTAGACCAAGTACAAGTCCCATGAAACTATTGAACCATTCGTATGCAGATTTAATATCTGAATGAGCCATGATAATGGAAACAACAATTGAGAATAAACCTACTGCTAGAGATACGAATTGTGCAATTTTCGTACGACGATCGTCTGACATATTTTTAGAAATGACATCTTGAATATCCAATGTCCATGAAGTTGCAACAGAGTTCAAACCTGTTGAAATAGTTGATTGAGCTGCTGCATAAATCGCTGCCAAGATCAAACCTGTGACACCTACTGGTAACTGGTATGCAATAAAGTACATAAAGATTTGGTCTTGAGGGATATTGCTAGCTGCACTGCCTGCATTTTGTACTTGATAGAATACGTACAAGCCTGTACCGATCAAGTAAAAGACTGTTGCAGTAGCAAGTGACAAGACACCATTTGTGAACAACATTTTATTAAGTTTCTTAATATTTTGTGTTGTAGTAAAACGTTGAACCAAATCTTGAGATGAAGCATAGGAAGATAAGATTGTAAAGCCTGAACCCATCACAATTAAGAAGATGGAGTTTGAAAGCAAGTTAGGATCGAAAAGTTTTTCATTTGCAGCAAGGAATTTCCCGTTTGCTAATGTTTCTGCTACTGCACCAAAGCCACCTTTAATATTAGCCATCAGTACAAATAAAGCTACAACGACACCACTAATCAGAACCACACCTTGAATAAAGTCTGTCCATAATACGGATTTTAGACCACCAGTATAAGAATAAACAATTGCAATTGCACCCATCAAAATAATCAAAATATTGATGTCAATTCCTGTCAATACTGATAAACCAGCTGATGGGAGGTACATAATGATAGACATACGTCCCAATTGATAAATAATAAACAAGAGTGCTGAAATAATACGAAGTGCTTTAGAATTAAAACGTTTATCCAAGTAATCATATGCCGTATCGATGTCTATCCGTGCAAAGATAGGTAAGATAAAACGAATTGTCAGTGGAATAGCTACAACCATCCCTAATTGTGCAAACCATAAAATCCAGCTACCTGCATAAGAGTTACCAGCGAGTCCTAAGAAGGAAATCGGACTGAGCATTGTGGCAAAAATGGATACCGAAGTAACATACCAAGGAACCGAACCATCTCCTTTAAAGAACTCTTTTCCTTTCATCTCTTTTTTAGAGAAATAGATACCCGCAACCAACACCGCAAGTAAATAAACAATCAAGATAATTAAGTCAATTATTGTAAATCCTGTTGTGCTCATAACATATCTCCATATTGATTTTATTTATTATAAAAATTCTTTTCGTGCTTGTTGAATAAGTACTGCTGCTTGTTTTGCAACCTCCAAGTCACCTTCTGCCAATGCTTCTAAGGGTTGACGAACAGAACCTAAATCAAGTTTTTCATTTAGACGCAAAACCTCTTTTGCTACAGCATACATATTTGCCTTACCTGATACCATCTTATAGATAACTTCATTGATAGCATATTGAAGTTTTTTAGCAGTATCTAAATCTCGTTCTTGAATCAAACTTTCCAATTTCAAGAACAAATCTGGCATAACGCCATAAGTACCACCAATACCAGCTTCTGCTCCCATCAAGCGACCACCAAGATATTGTTCATCTGGACCATTGAATACAATGTAATCTTCTCCACCTGCAGCTACAAACATTTGAATATCTTGTACAGGCATAGAAGAATTTTTAACTCCAATCACACGAGGATTTTGACGCATTGTTGCATACAAACTACCAGTCAATGCAACCCCTGCCAATTGTGGAATATTATAAATGATAAAATCTGTATTTGGCGCAGCTTCACTCATTGCATTCCAATATGCTGCGATTGAATATTCTGGCAATTTGAAGTAAATAGGTGGGATAGCAGCAATAGCATCGACTCCAACACTTTCTGAATGTTTTGCCAATTCAATACTATCTTTCGTGTTATTACATGCAACATGGTTGATAACTGTTAATTTACCTTTGGCAACTTCCATAACAGCTTCAATAATTTGTTTACGATCTTCTACACTTTGGTAAATACATTCACCTGAAGAACCATTTACATAGATACCTTTTACACCTTTGTCAATGAAATATTGCACCAGAGATTTTACACGTTCTTGGCTAATTTCACCATTTTCATCATAGCAAGCATAAAATGCAGGAATAACGCCTTTGTATTTAGTTAAATCTTTCATCAGATTTCTCCTTTATATTGTTTTTTATTTGATGACATTAATAAATCGCTGAGCAATTTCTTTTGGACGTGTAATCGCTCCACCAATGACAACACTGGTAACACCTAAACTATAAGCTTTTTTTAATTGTTCTGGATAATGAATTTTTCCTTCGGCAATTACCGGAATATTAAAATCAGCCAATTTTTTCATTAGTTCAAAATCAGGCTCATCTGATTGTACACTTGTACTTGTGTACCCTGATAATGTTGTACCAACAAAATCAACGCCTGATTTAAATGCATAGAGACCTTCATCAAAATTACTTACATCCGCCATCAATAATTGATTAGGATATTTTTCTTTTATTTTTTTGATAAATTCACTGACAACTAAGCCATCATATCTTGGTCTTAAAGTTGCATCAAATGCAATGACTGTTGTTCCGCATTCTACAAGTTCATCTACTTCTTTCATCGTAGCAGTAATATATGGTTCTTGAGGTGGATAATCTCTTTTGATAATTCCAATTATTGGTAAATCTACTACTTTCTGAATTGCTTTAATATCACGCACAGAATTTGCGCGAATGCCCACTGCTCCTGCCTCTAAAGCTGCTTTAGCCATAAAAGGCATCAAGCTAAATTCTTCATTATAAAGGGGTTCACCGGGTAAAGCTTGACAAGAAACAATGACTCCACCATGGACTTGACTTATAAATTTTTCTTTAGTCCAAATTTGGCTCATTTTATTATTCCTCCTTATGGATAATAGTTTGATTGTAATAATATTGTCTCTCTGGACTTTCCAGATAATGAGAGAATAAGCAGTCTGTAATTAAAAGTATTGGAAACTGAGGTGATATGCGATTGCCATACGAGAGATGATTGATCGAAGCTAATAACAATAATTCGTCAAAGAAACAATCTTCTTCGTCAAAATTTCTTGTAGTCATTAAAACTGTTTTAGCGCCTTTATCCGCAGCTTTTTGAAGACCTTCTAGTACAATATCAGTTTGACCTGAAATAGATGCTCCAATGACGAGGCAATTTTCATTAAGTAATAAGCTATTCCACAAAATCATATCCTCGTCTGATAATACTTCACCAATGACTCCGAGACGCATAAATCTCATCTTCATTTCTTGTAAAGCAAGAACAGAACTTCCTTCACCATAAAGATATACACGCTCAGCAGTTTCTATCATCTCAGCAATACGCTCAAGTTGAACTTCATCAAGAACCGTGTAAGTTTTTCTCAACATTTCTTCATAGTCGGATAAAACTTTTTCTGTAGCCTCTGTATACAATGCTAACTTTTCTTTCTCACGAATCATCTCTTGGTATTTGAAAATGAATTGTCTAAAACCTTTAAAACCACATTTTTTCGCAAATCGAGTCAATGTTGCTTTGGATACATTAAGGCTTTCGCACAATGCCTCACATGAATAATTATTAAGAGGTTGCTGTTTTAAGAAGAATTTAGCAATGTCTTTTTCAGCATATGCCATATTTGGTAAGTTAGCTTCTATCATTGGAATTAGTTCTTTTTGTAGTAACATATGAGCTCCTTTGTTAAAGTAAACGTTTACATTCTTTATTCTAACACTTATTTTTTTTTTTTTCAATATTTTTCATGATTTAGAAACTAGTTTCCAATTTCTTTCATTTCATAACAGAACAACAAATATAAAGATATAACAATTTTTATTCTTTATATTTGTATTTTATGCCTTTTAAGAACATTTGTCGGCGTTGATATGCTCATATATACATGTTTTCTTGATTTATATTTTTATTTTATTATTTCTTTCGAAATTTCTATACAACATTTTATTTCTAAAAAAATAGAAAAAATGTTCCTAGTTTCTTTATTTTATGCTGTTAATACATTTTTGTTTCCGAATTAAAAATAATCCTATAAAAACCACTGATTTATGAGATAAATCAGAACACCTATTTTAAAAAAGCATCAAACTATAAACTAGTAGGTTCCACACCAAATGTAGACCCATACTGCCCCATAAGTCCGATTTATAGCGTACCATCCCTAAAAACATCCCAAGTGAAACATATAAACTCCAAGCTAGAATGGTTCCTGGATGATGTACTAAGGCAAATAAAACACTTGTCAACGCAATTCTGATATCTAATTTTCTCACCAAATTCCATATAATTTCTCGATACAGAAATTCTTCAACCATACTCGCATTGATTAAGAACAATAAAAATGAAAACCAAGGAACTTGATGTTGAAGCCCAATTAAGTTTGCTTGATTCGTGCTTCCTTGAGCATGAATCAGACTAAAACATAGACTTATAATCAGTAGGCTAACGAATCCAATACCAAGCCATTTCATCCTAGTTTTCATATTGACCTTGGCCACTTGTTTACGTTGACCATACATCCATAAAAAAGAAATGAGCGACGCTCCATAGAGAATCTGTAGTATAATTAACTCACCGATACAAAGAAATTTCAGTAAGTAAAGAGATACCAATAGGACATTTACTTGTTGGAATATATAAACTGGAATTATTCTTTTCATAGTTACCTCCGAAATAAATCTTCATAATCTAAATCTAATACCTGCACAATCCTTTCTACCCATGGACTTTGAGGCATTCGTTGTTCCATCTTGTAGTGACGAATCTTTTGATACAAACGATTCAATTCACTTGGATAGTGAAACTCTCCCGCAAACATTTTTCTGGTTAACTCAATCCAGCTGATATTTCTTTCAGCCAAAATAATGGACAAGTTCTCCCAAAATCGTTCTGCCATATTGATTCTCCTTTAACTTGATAAATAATGTGTTTGTGCCATGTAAATCAATTGTTTCGTATCTCTTGGCAATAAAGCTCTAGCCTCCTCCAGATTCAGATTTGGATAAACTCGCTTATTTGAAACCGCAAGAGGAAGTCTGATGGTTAGTTCAGGATTTTTTAATATCATTTCGATGAAATCTGTTAATTTTAGGTTATCTCGATTCTTAAAACGTAATAAATTTGGAGATAAAAACTCGAAACAATCTGAAGAATAGCTCATCATCTCAATTAATTTATCCCTTGTCATTTCAGAAACTGAATGACAAGATACCTCAATGCCATAGTTTTGAAAGAAGTCTAAAAGAAGCTGATTTCTATGGTTATTTTTACTTAGATAGAGATCAATCATGGGAGACCTCCCAAAGATTCGGTTCCATTTGATATTCTGAGACGATTAAGGAATCTAATAAATTTGCGAAGTTAATCGGTTTCTTGTCTTCATCATAAGCTTTGACAGTTACTTGGGTTGTAAGTATTCCCTCTTTTCCCTCGGCTCGATAGCCTTGTCCATATAAAACAAAAACAAGATTATGATTATCATCTACAAAGGCATCAGCTCCGTTCTTTATATCCTGACTTTCAAGGAATTCCATAACGTTTTGAAGATAGGATTCGTAAAATAGGGGGTAGTTGTGTTTTTTATGGTAATCATCTAAAAATGTCACCTCAAACTCACATGGATAATTAGGCATCAAAAATATTTGTTCATCCAGCTGTTTGATTTCTGCATCATGTAATTCTGTTTCTAATTCATCACAATCTAGTATTGACTCTTTATTTAATGCTTTCATCTTTTTCCTCTATTTCTTTAAATTTCTTTGCGATTGCGGCAATCACAGGAACGGTTACACTATTACCAGCTTGTTTATAGAGCTGACTATTACTAGAGACTTTTCTAGCAGCTTCAAAAGCCCAATCAGGAAAGCCCTGCAAGCGAAAACACTCTCTAGGAGTGATTCGTCGTATCCTCAGACGGTAAAATTGTCCATCTATCAAGACACCAGCTACATGATAAACTTGCTTATCTTCTCCTTCATAGCTAGCCACTACTACTCCCATTTGCCCACTAGTTGTTAACGTATTCGCTATACCTTTTCCAACTCTACCACGACGATACTGAGAACTTGGTCTTTCTAAATTGATTGAATCCCCAATCTCTGCTTGAGCATATCCTTTTTTCGTTGCTTCCCGTACTTTTAGAAATTGGATTGGTTCTGGAATTAGTATTTTGGGAATTTTATCTCCTCCTTGCATTGTTGTCAATGTTGGAGATAAACCCTTACTTCCATAGACGCGACCAGTTTCCTTAAAGCTAGTTGGTAAATCTCCAACAACGACAATACCATGGCGATCCTGAGTATTTAAAGTAAACATTGGCTCTTGATTATCCTTGAAACGTCTACCATTTTGTCTTTTTTCTAATCTGTCTGTTGTCATACAAGGAATCGCAACTTTAAATCCTTCTCCTTTTCCACGAACTAAGGTTGGCGCAAGACCTTCTGAATAATAGACTTTACCACTCATTCCACTTCTTGATGGATTCAAATTTCCTAGTACTTTCAAAGTCTCAGAGTTAGTTGCTTGACCTTCTCGTCTGAAAGGAAATAAGAGTCTGGTACCTCTCTTTCTAGAATGTCCGATAATAAACACCCTCTCTCTGTTTTGGGGAACGCCAAAATCCTTACTGTTAAGCACCTGCCACTCAACATCAAACCCCAACTCATCAAGTGTGGTAAGGATTGTGGTGAACGTCCGTCCCTTATCGTGATTGAGTAGGCCTTTAACATTTTCAAGAAAAAGAAAACGTGGTTGGATTTGTTTGGCCGCCCGAGCAATTTCAAAGAACAGAGTGCCTCTAGTATCTTCAAATCCCAATCGTCTTCCTGCGATTGAAAATGCTTGACAAGGGAATCCCCCACAGATGATATCGACTTTCCCTCTAAGTTTTTTAAATTCGTCATCTGAAACATCTCGTATGTCATGAAATTCAATTTCTCCTTCCGTTTGAAAAATGGACTTATAAGATTTCCTAGCAAATTTATCAATCTCACAAAATCCAATACACTCGTGTCCGACACTTTCCATTCCAAGTCGAAAGCCACCGATACCTGAAAATAAATCAATAAATCTCATTTCTTGATTCCCCCTTCCTGATCGACTATCAATGTCCAAAGTATCACACCACTTGAAATTAAAATAAGAATGACTAATACCCACTCGATTGACGACATCTAACCACCTCCTTTTCTAACACGGTTATTCCAAACAGAATACAGGCCATTAAACACAAATTCAGCAAGTACTTCCGCTCGTCTAACAAAGCGAACATTGTCAAGAGCATACTGATAGATTCTCTCAAAATCAGTCATAGCAATTTCACTGGCTGTTTCAGAAAAACCCTCTCGTCTAAATTGATCTTGTACCAAACCCCAAATATAATCTCGATCATATTTTGTGACCTTTTCTACTTTTCTTCTCAAAATAGGTTGAGAATTCCTTTCTTCCTCATCCTCAATAAATAAAGATTCAGTCTCACTATATTTAGTCTCACTAACTTCAGTCTCACTAGGGGCTGAATAAGAGACGGGGGGCGTTTCATTTTCAACCTGCCCTAGTCTTTTTTTAACACTAGGCCTGTTTGAATTACCTACTGGGGTAGAAAACAACTCCCCTAAATAAATCTTATTAGCTAGTCTTCCTTTCTCACTTGAAGACTGTTGAACTTCATCAATTAAGTCATATTCTTTAAGAGTTTTTTTGATTGATAGTAGTTTTGACTTCGAACAACCTAACAGCCTCATCAGTTTAGAATTAGAAAATACTAAATAGACTGCTCCTTCTTCATCTATCCAACCACGACTGAGAGATAATTCTAAACGATCTTTTAAAATAGAATAAGCCACCTTTACTTCTAGTTTCATATCCATATATTTCTCATCCTCAAAAAGAATTTTAGGTAATTTATAATACCGTTCTGAAGTTTGGTATTGATTTGCGGTAATTCGTTTCATAGCTCTCCTCCAAGTTCTTTGAGTATTAAATCTCCACTTGATTCCAATCGAACCAAGCCACTTTTTTCTAATTCAGCCATCAGAGAGATGGCTTCAACAATATCAATTCCCATTTCACGTACTAAAAATGAAATGACAATATAGCGTGATGATTGTAATTCTTTTGTCATTTTTCCTCCAGAAAATAAAAAAACGGAAAGATTGTGAAATTCCTTTCCGTAACATAATAAATATTTGAACACCAAACTCAACACCAAAAAAATGTTTTTATTGATGATTATTGCTCAATCAAGCACATATAACAATGTGAATAATTAAAATCTAAACCAATAAAAACCCTTGAATTTCAAGGGTTTTAAGCATTTATTCTACTTCACAATGTTTTATTATTTTAAATCTTCTAGACCAACCATTGAATAGTAGCCATTGAGTTTTTTTCCTTTCGTATCAAGGGTTTAGAGCCCCTATTTTATTTTACTATCGCTTGAACATAAAATGAATGATGTTCAAACAATTTTTGTTTTATAATACAGAAATCTACTTTATATTATATCATGACTTCTATAGCCCTTCAAGCTCCCTGAATAGAAAAAAGCCATCAAATGATGACTTTTCAGAGGGAACAAAAACTGTCCCCTTTATATTTTAAACAACGGATTTAAGAAACCATCTGTGTTTTGCAACAATTTCTTATAAACTTTCCACTTGAGGCCTTCGGTATGCTTGAAACCACCTTCTTTCAAGTCTTTCTCAACAGCAGTGTTAAATAAGTCTTGGAGTTGAGCATAAGTTGA
Organism: Streptococcus sp. 959; assembly: GCF_013277075.1. Lineage (GTDB taxonomy): Bacteria > Bacillota > Bacilli > Lactobacillales > Streptococcaceae > Streptococcus > Streptococcus pseudopneumoniae_C. The sequence continues at coordinate 4,413 of NZ_VMMF01000015.1, read as the reverse complement.
AATTTTAGAACCGTCTACTTCAATCTCAACAAAACCTTTCTGTGCTTTATCGTAAACTTCATGATACCAATGTTTCTTCCACTCTTCGAGGTTTTGGAATTGATTTTTAGAAACTTTCTTGATAATGAAATCATCACCTAAAAGCCCTTTATTTTCTCTGTTGGCATCACCTTTTAACTTGTTAGAAACATAAGGGATAAAGCCATTCTCATAACCATAGTAACCCCACATACGGAAAGTATTGTGTTTAAAGGAAATAGAACCTACGGTGCTTCGACTCGTATTTCCTCCAAAGACACCTGCCATCATATTGACAGTTTGATAAGCACTATCAAAGCCTTCCGTACGGAAGCGACCGTTATTTGGCATACCATGAAGAGTTACAAAGTTATTATCTACCAACTTGTCAATGCTATCAATAGGTAATTTCTTCTCTTCTTCCGTCAAATCACGCAATTTGTCCCACTGGTGTGGTTCTCCAATTAAACGGTTTCTATCCGCATTGGTACGCCACTCTTTATCCATCTTCTTGAACCACTTAGAGTTATCAGATAACTTCTGCTTAATAACGGCAGTAGCTTCTAAGTAATCTAACATCATCATAGACTCATTGTAGTTTTTCATATAACTATCAATCTTGTCTCGACTGTCTAACTTAGCTGGGTCATAATTGTAGTACTGCTCACCATCATTTTTACGCTCATAAGCCATGTTGATACCCAGAGCTTTATACTCACTATTCGGAGTAGATTTATCAGGGGTTTGTAACATACCTTGAGCAAAGGCTTCTAAGTCAGTACCTTCACGGTGTCTGTAACCTCCGTAGTAAACCATTCTATCGTTGACGTGAGTAGTTTCATGGGTGAAGGCTGAAATACCAAAGTCGTCTAATATTTTCGTAACCATGAAATACACTTGATCATCTTTATACGGGTCGCCATAAATCTTAGCCATAGCTCCCATAGCTCCATTTACTTGATGCCAACGATCAGTCGGGCCGAATAGCTCACGAATAGGAGATACCACTGCACCACCTCGTCCATAACCTTGACGATTTGCGTCAGGAATACCGTCATACCACTGACTGTCCCACACAGGAGTCGGTACCATATTTTGACTCTTGAGGAGCTTATCACGTACACTTGGAAGAGCTAAACGCGACCAAAAGTCTAGATATCTTTGTTGTGCTTTTGCTACTGAAATAATCTTAGGTTTTAAAGACTCTCTCGCTTCCTCTGTATTTTTACCATATCTCTCAAATGAACTATAAGCTAAAGTGTTATAGGTTGAAATCATAAAGATATGAGCTTTCTTTAAGTTGAGCAATGGTAAAATCATACGACCGTGAATATCATTGTTTAAACCATCAAATACACGGTGACGCTTATCTTTAAAGGCTTCTGTACTTGTTTCAGGTTCTACTACATAAACGTTTTTCGCAGAATGAATAAACCAGTCATTCAAATCTTTATCTTCTGTAAATAAACGCATGTTATAGTCTAAGAAGCTACGTAAATCACCTTTACCAGTTGCACCAGCAATAACTTCTTTGTAGGCATCTTGCGTACGGTCACCTTTTAAGAAATGCTCCCTTGAACCAATTTGAATCAAACGGTCTAGTACACTTGGTGTCTTACCATAGAAGTCCGGTTTGAACATCATGATATCCTTGATACTTAAATCACCATATTTGATATCATAGTAACGATTGAGATAAGTCAGTCCCATCATAATTTTTGCTTTGTTATCTTCAACTTTCTTAAGTAAAGCACGCTCGACTACTTCCCCACCGTTTAACTGATGATCTTCATTTTCTAAAATCTGACTAACAAGTTTTTCTAAGTTTCCTTTTACTTCTTCAAAACTTTCTTCTAAATACAAGCCCTTAATATACTCAGTTTTCTTATCTTGTGTGTTCTTCCAAGGTTTATCACGCTGATCCATCAAGCTACGAACTTCATCTGAAAGTAAGGTAACACTAGCTAACTTCTCTTTAATACCGCTTGCTAACTGGTTACGATTCTTCATAACCATATTTGGAGTATAGACAATGTTTTGACCTGCTACATCATACTCTTTTACTTGAGCTACTTTAGAGTCAGTTTTAGCAGTTACAGCTAACTCTTCTTTTGTACTATCAGCATAGTGAACCATAATCTTATCAATATCCGATAAATCAGTTACAAACTGCCCTGCTTTCATACCTGTTACAGACAGAACAGTTTTCTTAACAAGATTGGAATCATCTGTTAACTTATTCCCTTGGTTTACAATCCACTCTTTATTATAGAACGGTTGAAGTTTTTCAATGTTGCGATAGGCTTGTTCACGTTCAACTTTGTAATCTTGCGTTGTCTTATACTCATTATCCCGTGTTGTGAGAGCGTTGAGTTTATTTACAATGGGCTCTGTAATTGCATATTTATCTGCTGTGATAGCCAATTCTTTAATTTTCTTATCAGCTTCCTCTTGTGTTATAGGCTTAATACGATGCAATTCTTTAGAATGCTTGTATGATGAAGTACCCTTACTTACATCTTTTACAACGTAGTTTCTATTAACATTGTTACCAGTCCAATAAGGATCGGCACTGATATCATGTGAACCATAAAATATTTCTCCGGTTTCAACTTTCATCATTGAAACAGAATCTTCAATCGAACCATGCATGTTAAGACTTCCAACAGCACCGCCAACTTCAATTGGTTCTTCCACAACTATTGTACCTTTAACAACAGATTTTTTAATAGCTCCCTCTCTACCTACAGCATAGTTATCGCCTCCATTTTGCGACCAGTAAGCTATACCTGCAGCCTTAGCTTTCTTCCCTCGAATATTGGCATCTACATAAGCCTGCTCTACCAGCCCCTTCCAGTTTTCACCAACAATACCAGTCAAGAACGAACTACCTGTACCAATAGAGGTCACATTCCCAATAAAAGCTACATTTCTCAATGTACCGCCACTATCAATCTTATCAATAAATCCAGATACCCAGTTTCTACCTAATACGTTACCAGTCACTTTGACATCTTCAATTTTAGCGCCGCCTTTAATAGTGTCGGCAATCGGAGCAATTCGGTCTGCCCATGGCATATTTATGTCAACATTACCAAGATTAATATTCTTAATCGTTCCACCAATAACATTGCCAAATAACGGACGTGACAGGTTATGAATGGTATAGTGATTATCACCATCACTCAAGAGCTTACCTTTGAAATCTTTCGTAACATATGATTTACCAAATGCTGATACATTTGTGGCATTAAGGTCAGCACCCAATTTAAACTCGCCATTTGGATGTTCTTGCATATCTCTCACAAGTTCATTGAAATTGTAATATACATTATTGACTTTTGGAACTGATTTTTCAATATAATGCACATACTTATTACGAACCTTCGTTGGATCTGTATGTTGAATTAAATCTTTCGCTTCAGCAGTGATTTTATAAAGTTTTTTACCTTCTTCTGTCACCTCTTCAATAGAGTCAACAGCTAAACGAGTTACCTTATTATCGCGACTAGTGATTTTTAAGTACATTTTTTTAACATCTTCATCAGATGGTTTTTCATTCATAAAATCACTAGGTGTTTCAGTACCATCATCATTTACCTTCACTAAATTAGTAGATGCGATATTTTTAATTTCAAATTTTTTCAACTCTAAACGTAAAGGTTTTTCATCCAATTTAGACGTTTCATCACCTTCACCACGGTTGTAAGTCATTGTTGTTGCAATTTTATAATCTTTGAATAAATCCAAACCTTGAACAGCATCTGTCAATTTTTCTTTAGATAAGTCAACTCGCTTAACAATAGTATTCCCATCCTTAATCTCAGCTATAATGCTCTTGATTTCAGCATTATCTGTATTTTCAAGAGTATAATCCAATTTAGCTGAACGATCCATCGCATCTTCTGTAACCTTATCCAAAGTCAAAGTTGGTGCAACTTTTGTAGTATATTCAGGTAACTCAGCTTGAACTTCAGGTTCACCCTTTTCGGTTACCACCGCTTCTGGTAATGCTGGTTGAACTTCAGGTTCCCCTTTTTCAGTCACAACAGCTTCGGGTAAGACTAGTTGAACTTCAGGTTCCCCTTTTTCAGTCACAACAGCTTCGGGTAATGTCGGTTGAACTTCAGGTTCTCCTTTTTCAGTCACAACAGCTTCGGGTAAGGCTGGTTGAACCTCAGGTTCCCCTTTTTCAGTCACAACAGCTTCGGGTAATGTCGGTTGAACTTCCGGCTCACCTTTGTCAGTTACAGCAGCTTCTGGTAAGACTGGTTGAACTTCAGGTTCTCCTTTTTCAGTTACAACAGCTTCGGGTAAGGCTGGTTGAACCTCAGGTTCCCCTTTTTCAGTCACAACAGCTTCGGGTAATGTCGGTTGAACTTCTGGTTCCCCTTT
>NZ_VMMF01000014.1:0-26408 GCF_013277075.1 Streptococcus sp. 959 | reverse complement strand
GTCCTCAGATACTGTTCTTCTTTGATTATCGCTAACACTTGAAATAACATTTTCAATTCGTTTGATAAATAATGGTTCAGGTAATTCTTTATCAATGAAATCAATAGCTGATACTAAATATTCAAAAGATACAGGCATAAACTCAGAATGTGATGTTACAAAAGCAATCACTGCTTGAGAATCAAGTTTTCTAATTTCTCTAGCAACGTCTAATCCTCTTTTGTCATCATCTTTTATTTCGATATCAAGTAAAAATAATTGATGATTTCCTCTCTCTGAAATGTCCTCTAAAAGCTGTTGAGGTTTTCCATAAACCTCAAAATGCCTATACTCAATCTTATTATCCACCAAAATTTTTTTGACAATATTTTCAATTCTAGTCTGTTGTAAAAAATTATCTTCTAGTATAAAAATATTCACTACTTCACTCCTATATATTTTTCCACTGATTTTTTAATATTGTAAAGTGTCTTCTAGAACAAGCAATGTCTGATACTCTATCATCCAAAAACATAATCGTTCTTGTCTCATGATTAAATCCTGCTATTTTATTTTTATTCACAAGAAACTTTCTATGGCATCTAATAAGTTCTTCTGCACTTTCCTCTTCGATTTTAGCTAGTGAGGTTGAAGCTTCAAAATTCCCTTCGGCTGTTACAAAAAGAACAGCATGAGCTTTTGTTGGGTGAGTTGTAACATAATAAATTTTAGAGAGTGGTACCTTTACGATAGCTCTATTTTGATATAAAATGTAGTCTTTCATATTTAGCCTCCTTCAATCAGTTTAATCTTATCAGAATGATGGAAATTAAATTATAAAAATCTCAAATGGTTTCTATACTATCTCAAATGGTAGAAATTTTCTTAATTTAGACATTTCATGATAAAATAGATACTTTTTAGTATCTCAATAATATTAATCTTTCTTTATTTGATAAACTAATATCTAATGAAAGGAAAGCTATGAAGGCAATTCAAATTTTACACTACTCTTTATTTGGCTATATTTTATCTCTGTATTTAAAATATTATTTCTTTAAAAAGAATACAAAAATTTTACAAGGACATAAGATTAACTACAAATATAAATCTTCTACTTATTTTATCATAAAATCAGGGTCTCTAACATCTAAAAAAATGAAACTCTATTTAAAATCTATCCAATTTAGTTCAAAAAAATCAGAAGTTATCATCATAGGCAGTCAGATTGATTATGATGAGCTTTATAGAAACCACTTTAGTGTGTTTGGTGTTATAGACATAACTAATAACAAATCATTAAAATATATTAAAGAAAAAATTCATTTTTACTTGGAAGAGCTCTATGAATTTAAGAAGGATAAGAGTGATTAAGTCTATGAAATAAAGTTTCAAGTTTTATAACTTTATATCCGTAATCACCTATCCATTAATTTTGATTTCTTCCTCCATATGCTAGAGTTTGATAGCAAATTATAGTTTTGTCTTAAAGTAGTCATATTTTGTCAGTCTTCTTTTTTCTGAGTTATTGAGATTGATTGGAACTTTTGAGGCTGGGCAAAATCTCAATTCCTGAAGAAAATTGAGTAAATCTTCCCACAAGAAAACGCATAATTTCAAGTTTTTCAACACCTGAAACTATGCATTTTTTAGTTCTAAAAAATTTTCGCCCACCTTAAATGGGTATTTCTACCATCTACTACTGGATTCATCATTGAAAATTGGGGGGTAACGAAACAGGATCTGCTTTACCCTAGAAAAGGAAAAGCAAACAAGAAACAAGCTAGTCCGAACTTTAAATCCGCTGGTAAATCTATCGAACAGCGTCCTGAAGCTATCAAGCTGCGATTGGAGAATGAACATTATGAGATTGATACCGTTCTACTTACAAGAGAGAAAAACTACTGTTTACTTGTCTTAACGGATCGAAAGAGCAGGCATCAAATCATCCCATTGATTCGAAATAAAAGCGCTGAGGCGGTCAATCAGACTCTAAAACTCATCTTAAAACAACATCAAATTCGTTCCATAACGGTAGATAATGGAACGAATTCAACCGCTTGTATAATGTGTTTTCTAAGGAATATATCTACTTCATTGAAAATTTGATTAATTACTATCCTAAAAATGTTTGAACTAGAAGTCACCTAGAGAAGACTTGTTGCTGGCTTACTTAAACTTGTAATTTGACCTCTTATGAGTGATTAAATTACTTCAATTCCTAGTCAAAATTAATCTACTTCCATATTTTTTTCAAAGCTATCTAATATTTTAAACAGAATATGCAAATTCGTATAACCCTGATTCATCTCTAATCTACGTATCTGTTGCCAAGAATCCATATAATTCTCCCCCAAAGCTTTGCTCTCAAAAATAGCAATCATCTGGTAAGGATCATTATCTATATCATCCAATAAATTATCTACTGCTACTGTTTTGGATTCGCTAGGTAAAATCTTATCAAACAACACATGTTCAAGATTGATAGAATTAAAATGAACGGAATATGCAATGGACTTTTTCTTCACTGTCAATGAACTTTCAGACAATTCCTTAATAACAGATACTAATTTTTTGGCTTTCTTCTGCCGAATTCTTTGAACGCTATCTCTTTTAGCTGCATTTTCAAAGAGAATTTTTTTATTTACCAAATCATATTTAAAAGCATTGACACTAGCATCAATGCTATAGTCGTTAGGATTTATAAATACACCATCAGTATCTGTTACAAAAGCAACATGAACAATCTGTGAGGCAGATAATTTGCTCTTTCTTAGATAACTAAGTAATTGGTCTTTTAAAATCGTAGTTCCATTTTTCCTTTCATTTTCACTCGAAGTAAAAATATCTCCATTTTGGATATCTATCGTAATATCAGATAAATTTAATTTCTGTTTAAATTCATCTACAATTGAATCCAGGCAGTCCGCATCCGTACTTCCTTCAACAAAAATCAAGAAAACCTTTTCTTCTTTTTTACTCACCGATATACTTACCTGCCTTTCTAAGAGCACGTCGCATTTTAGATTGACTCTGCCCTTTATAAAGCTCTTCATCTGCTCCTCCAATTTGAATAGAACGTAAATATAGGTCTCGAAGGTTGTTCGTCATCTTCACTCCCTTTAGAGTGATATATCGATTTTCTCTATTTGTCGTTGAAAAACGAATTTTGCGGGTTGGTAACATTTCTAAAATTCTAAGATTATGTGAAGTGAAAACCAATTGTCCACTGGCATCATTGGAGAAGATTTCCATCAATTCACCTAATAAATATTCAAATATCCCTGAATCGATTTCATCAATAAAGGCAATAATTCCTGGTTTATTGAAGACTTCAATAAGAAAACCAATCATACTGATAATTTTTCTAATTCCTTCAGATTCATGAATTAAGGAAAAAGTTTTTCCGTTGCGTTGTGCAAGGAAATTTACATTATAGTATTGATTTTCTTGTGAATCAATCGTCGAATCTCCCACGGTCATCTTCAAGGTTAAATCAGGAATAATAACAGGAATAATTTCATTCATGTAGCGAATGGTGTCTTCATATACAGTAAGAAGTTCTTGCGGTATAGGAGTACCTCCTTTATTTAAGATTGCAGGTAGTCCACCTTGGAAAGCATGATTCTCATTTTTATAGTTAATATTGATAGGCATAGCTCCCATACCTGTCAAATTCGCATACCGCTGGGTATAAATTCGAATATGACTACAAAATTCTTCTAGAATCTGGTAGGCTTTCTTTTCTATCTCTTTACCTTCTTGCTTTTCTAATCGGTTTTTAAATTCCTGGGAAAAAAGAACAGAAGATTTAGCTCTTAGTGCAGCATCTGCTAAAACTTCTATAGCATCCTTACTTATAAACTTGGAACGTGACTTCAAGCTTCCTTCTAGTTCACCCGATTCATCTCGTTCTAAAATTGTAAACTCAAATAAACGTTTGAACTGTGTCCGTGGTCTAAATTCTTTATAAGATATTATTTCATGTGCAAGATATACATTCTGTTCCACTGTAGATTCGTCTGAAATAAACTCAGCCTCATACCTCAGTAGAAGATTATTTTCAGACTCAATTTCTATACAAATCTTTGGCAGACGCTCTTCACTCGTATTGAAAATCCCAAAACTATCTTCAGGAATAGATTTTCCTGCCATAATAGTTTTTAAAATATCCATAGCGTCCACTACTGTTGTTTTACCTGATCCATTTTGACCATAAATACCCAAAAGATTAATGTATCCATTACTATCATAAAACTTTATATTGCCATGATCTACATTTTTTATTTGTTCAATTGTCAGTTCTCTCAATTTAATTGCCATTTTCGATAACTCCTAAATATTTCAACATTATTATATCACTTTTTTATAAAGAAAAAAAGAAAAATGATATAAAAAATTCCTTTTTTGTCTTGTTTTTTAAAAAAACAAGACAAAAAGGTTTAGTTATCTATAATAACTAAGATTCAACATATACATGGGAATGACTGTCATTAAATGTGCCAAGCCTATCAACCAGATAAGATGAAAAGACAGACCTATCACCTCCCCACCCCATATAATCCGAATCATACTGGTAGCGTGATACAAGGGCGAAAACCAGGTCAGCTCACGGAGGCAAGTAGAAAAGGACTTAGCCTTGTGCAGTATAGAACTAAATCCATTGTCTAAATTATTTGTTTAACTTTTTGGGTCAATACACTTTTGGTTCTAAAAAATTTTCGACCACCTCACACAACTAACAAAAGTTATCAGTAGACTTTACTTTGAAATTTGTGTTCTAACAACCATTTCGATTAGATAAATCTTTCAATCTTTCTTCTCCAGATTTAAGCATCTCTTTCTCCACTTGATTCCATTCTCCAAATAGTAAATCATGAAGAACGGTTGCTGCTGGAGTTGTATTTTCTTTTGAATCATATACACAACTTCTATCTCGTTGATAAATTTGAATTCTTTCAAAGATAGCTAGTTCTTCCAATTGCCGTGTATTATCAACTAGATGATTTACAATGAAATCATGATGTTCTTTTGGAGTTGCGCGTGCTTGATTTGGATTAATAGCGTACAGTTCTTCGTATCGGATAAGGGTGCTCAGATAGGACAGCTTAGGCTTTGTCGCAATCAAGGCTAATTGTACTTCATATCCCTTATTTTTCAAGAGTTGTGCTGTTTTCTTTGGAACATCAACTGTTCGTAAAGTTCCCTCTATCAAAAGATTGTATCCCAAACTACTCAATTTTGTTACTAAAGACTCTACCATTTTTCCTGCAAAATCTTTAGTGTATTCAACACTATCTTTACCATATACTTGCTGCAGTTCTAAATAGTGTGGATGCTGAGAACGAAAACTATCGCCATCTATGATAACAATATTTCCTTGAAATTCTTTCTGTTTAATTCGATGAATTGTAGTCTTACCAGCACCACTTTGCCCTCCAAGCAAAATCGCTATAGGTTGCTTACTGGACTTTTTTCCTCTTGTCAGAGAGCGAAGGTTCCTCTCTAAAGCATGTTTGAATTCACTATCGGTATAATCTTGGATTTCCATTAGGCTACCATCCGTTTTTCAGATATCTCTAACATACGTTCAATTCCATCCAAATAGCCGCTATACCTCTCTATTTCATCAAAATTCTCTACTAAATAGATATTCGTATGAATCAAGTCAGATAGATCATCACTCATTAAAATCCAAGGATTAGATTCATCATCAATGCTAATTCCCTGACTATCTTGATAACGATAGATTCGAGATAATAGATTAGCACCTCTTTCTTTCACTATTTCAATTTTTAAAGTCAATTCATAATCTTCAACAGGATTCAGCATTTTATCTTCTCCTACAATATCGACATAAGATACATTAAACTTCTGACAAATGATGTCTATTAATTCGGTAGAGACTGAACTCGTTCCATTTTCATAACGACTCAGACTATTTCGTGAAATACCTACAATCCGTGCAAATTCGGGTTGTGTTAAGTCATGTGTTTTACGTAAGGATTTTATGTTCTTTCCAATCATGGCAAACTCCTTTTATTTTTATACCACCATTATAACATTTAGAAAAAGTAAATGCACCATTTTTGGTGCATTATTGACTGTTTTTCCTAAATCTCTCTAAATTCTTTTCCAATTGTTCCTTATGAAGTTGATTCTTTGCTTCCTTTAATGTGTCGTCCAAAGTTTCTTCTCTATAAGTTGATTCTGTTTTTAGTTGTTCTGATCCTTGATCTGGAATGAAAATGATATCTAGCAGTCGGTCTATTTTTTCAAGATCTTGGACAGACATATCAGATAGTCTATGAATTAGCTTCTTAAATACATCACTATTGTCTTGGTTTTTCTTAAAAAGTTTTGTAAACATCTATAACCTCTCAAAAAAAGCAGCCTATCAGGACTGCTTAGTGTAATTCTGAAATCGCATCATAAATGGACTGCAATTTCTTATTGTCTTTATTCTTTGTGTCAATCAACGTATGTAGCTCTTCAATTTTCTTTTGACTACTTTGAATATCACTATTGTTATCCGCAATAAGTCTTTTAAGATGTTGCTGATAACTTGTAGTGATATCTGTCTCTTTTCCTGTTCTAACCTCTGTAATTTTGGGTTTAGAACTAGAATTTGATTCCGTCACAGGTGCTTGTTTTCGCTTTTGAAAAGCTGCTTCATAATTTACATCATTACCTCCTTGATGATTTCCAAATAAGGCCGCAATTTTATCTGGATCTTCTTGATTTTCTGATTTGCTTTCTAATGGTTGATTAAAATTCCAATCTTTTGTCATTCACTCATTTCATCCTTTCTAAATTCAGAATCATCGAATTGTCTTTCTTTGCCAAATGCATGGTCAAGAGCTTCTTCAAAACTCATGTGACTAATGCTTTGACGCCTTTTGAACGTCGCAAACATCGCTGTCTCCAGTTGTTCTTTGTAAGCAGCTAGTTTTTCTGACTCTCTTGCTACCTTGCTTTCTTGCCTAGTGACCTTTTCTTCTAAGCGTTCGATTATGGTCATATACGATCCTCCTTCATTCTAATATTAGCTAAAACATCTTGATTTTGTTATCACAATTCTAAACATTGAGAGGTTTGTCTTACTGGTTGATTCCTCAATGTCTCTTTTGCAGTCTCAAGTATCAATTGTAAATCTGATTTCTTTTCTCTAAGAACATCATTCCAGTCTATCTTTACTTTCCCAGATTCATTATCAGGTAAATCCAGTAAAACAGGAAATCCTGATTCAGATAACTTATCAGAAAAATCTTTTCCTGCATCATCACAATCTACCGCAAGTGTCAATAAATCAGGATGATTATCAAAATAGCTGGTGGTATCACGAATTGTATTCATCAAAGGCAATAACTTTGAAGGTATTACTGTATCTAAAAATTCCAACTTCTGATTTTCTTCAGCTATCAGTCGTAAAGTTTGATAAGCCACAACAGATCTTTTTAATCCCTCCATAGATACCAAACGAACATCTGATAGATTTTGTTGATGCAGTTCGTAATAGCTCATCAAGTCGATGAACGATTCACAAAAGACCAGTCTATTTGGTTTACCAATGTCAAAGGATATTCCAACATGTCCATGGCTTCCTTTTAGAATCGTTTTTAACCTCTCTCTAGGAAGAGAATGATTCTTATAAATCCCTTGTAAGCTTGCTGCCTGCATCTTGTGACGATGATCAAAACTTTTAAAAACAATAACAGGTTCAACAGTTTCATTTGTTTTCCAACGAGCTTGTACTATCAAACCTTGTTGAATCATCTTTTGTACGATTTCTTCTGAAATTCCTCTACATTCTGTTAAGTAATATCTGGCCAGACTACAGTTAGAATCTTCTATTCCCTTTAAAGGATAATAAAATGGTTTCTCTCTTTTTTCTTGAACAGCTTCTTTTTGAAAAGGTTCTTCAGAAAGAAAAGCTAGAGCTTCTTTAAAGGAAATTCCCTTAACAAGTCGAACAAAATCAATGACATCACCTTGAATATCTCTTGAAAACCATTTAAAAGTATTGGTATTCGAAAAAATCCGAAATGAATCGTGTTCAGGATGTTCATAGACAAAACTAGAAACTTGTTTAAAGGAGATACCTAAACGATTGGCTACATCAAGAATTGAAATTTGCTTACATTCTTCTATTTCCATGCAATATCATCATTTTGTCGTAGTATTTGGCAATGATGGAACTGATGATGATTCTTCTAAGGTTTTGGGAGTTGTCTTATCTAAATCATCTAATCCAGATTTCCAAACCTGCACTTGATTGACCAATAACTTACCAGGTAGTTTAGAATAGGACAATTTAACCGTTCTGGTTTCTGTCTGATTGGTCTTTGATTGGTTGGCATTCTTTAAATCGGATACATAGGTTACATTATAAGAGACCATGGCAATGGCTTGATTCGTAGTCTGATTGACAAAGATATCAGCTTTTTCAAAATGATAATCCAAAATATAGTCCTTATACACTTGATTCATGGCATCGTTTTGACTTGTCAATTCTTGAGAATAAGCCGATTCAGTCATATAAGGTTGAATACGTATATTATTTTCCCCTAGTTTTTCTTTCGTATAGTACTGTGTCAAAAATTCTTTTACAGTATCTGATGACAAAATACTTGCCTTATCTTCTGCTTGTTTGTCCTCTACAAGTTTAGCTGCAGCCAATTTTTTTATTACTATTTGATATTATCATTATTATTGGATTATATCAATAACATTAATGAGTCTGGGTAAAAACTCAATTTCAGGAGTAAATGAAATGAATATTCCCATAATAAAACGCATTATATCAAGTTTTTTGGACAGCCTTTGTTCGAAAATTATTTTAACTCATAGTTGATGATTCCATAAATTGAAAAGTTTTATACTTAGCATTAAAATGCTCAATTTTAATACGTATTACAAGTATCTCTATTAAACTTCTTATCCTCTTCAGTCAATAGATGCTTTTTAGAATTTTTAACAGGAATGAAGGTTATATTATGAATATTCATAATGCATAAATAATCCAAATACAGAAAATCAAGTGATTGCTCTGGCAAACTTGACCTATCCTTTCTTAAAAAGAGTAAAATCATGTGTATGACCTTCTTAAAAAACTAATTAGCAGGCATGAAGTGGTGTTAAATCGAGTATGATTTGTGTCTTCATGGTGTGTCTCTTTTTTCCTGAATAATTTTACTTTGGTTTCTTTTAGGACGTTGAAATAGGACTTTCTATGACATCAATAGCTATAGTGACACTTGCTGCTTTTAAGTTGTCTAAGGCAAATAGACCTGAAGAACGAAGAGTATCTTCTACCAATATTATCGTTCGGTGACTGTCGCTAATCCAAGACCAAAATCAAAAGCTAGGAGACGTAGAGTTGGTCAATAGAATAAATAACGCAAGTTTAGCATCAACTGTTTTTATAGACTTAGCGTTTTTGGACGTCCTCCTTTATAGTGTTTGGTTTTATAAGCTTTATTTAGACAGGATATCTTCGTTGGGAAGGTGTCCTTTTTTACACTAATAAATAATTTAAAGTTCTCAGAAGTTAGTTGCATGATCTTTTGTAAATAGTTTTCTTAACTATAGTATAGCATAGTACAGTATGCATTTTATTTTTTTCCAATAAGTCTATTATACTTCAAAGACAGCTAGTTTTATTTTTTTCTCTGAACTGTACGATTTTGCGCCTGAAATGTAGGAATTACCTTTCGTTGTGATGTGATAAAACTTACAAGTTCTTTTTGTTATTCTTGACCTAGTTTTTATAGAAAGAAGGTCTAAGATGTTAAATAAAGTCAAAACTAAAGCCTTAATTAGTGTTGGAGCAGTGGCTGCAACTAGCTTTATTCTCATGATGGGATATACTGCTGGGCAACATTCTACTGCTAAACAAAGTCGCAAAGAAATCGAATTTGATAGTATTTTTTCATAATCTGTCACGCTTTCTAATGATTTTTTATGGTAAATGGAGATAAATATGATTATAGGTGAAACTTATAGAAAAATACGAGAAGGAAAAGGTATTTCTATTTCTTCATTAGCAGGTGCAGAAATTTCAAAGTCTCAAATATCTAGATTTGAATTAGGAGAGACAGAAATCTCATTTTTTAAATTATTATATCTACTTGAAAAAATAGGTGTAACACTAGAGGAGTTTTTGCTTTCATGTAATAATTATCAGCCTTCAGACTTCAATACCTTGATACGCTTAGTTCAACAGGCTGCATACAATCAAGAAATCAAATCATTACTTAATATGGTAAGTAAAGAGATGGAACTGTTTAGAGAAACCAAATCTCATTATCATAAGTTAAACGCTATTTTCATTGAAAGTATTATCTATGGAATTGATAATACTCATCAATTGAGTAATCAAGACACCTCTTATCTTACTAATTATTTATTTTCTGTTGAAAACTGGGGATATTACGAAATTCTTATTCTTGGAAATTGTTGTCGAGCAATATTACCAAATTTATTATTTAGATATGCCAAAGAGGCGCTTAAAAAAGGAAAGTTGTATAGTTCTATACCTAGAAATAAACAAGCTCTCGTTCAATTACTTCTTAATTCACTTCTTATTATGATTGAAAACAGCTTATATGAGGAAGCTTTATTTTTAGAACAAGCTACTAAGAATATATTATCTAATTCCACAGATTTTTTTGAACAAACTATTCTTTTGTATTTAGAAGGATTTTTTGAACTTAAATTTCATCATAATCAAAAATCAATTTTAAAAATAGAAGATGCTTTAAAAATTTTTGAATTATTCAATAAAACATTATACAAAAATTATAAAGATTACTACAAAAAAAAATATTATCATTTTATTACAATGTGGTAATTCCTATTTTGAATAATTGCTTTTTTTGAAAAACTTTTTAATTCATCTAAAGAAATCAATTCCAGCTCTTCAGCAATACTATCCCAACTTGGAATATCAAATAATTTTTCTCTACAAATTGTTTTTAAATATTCATTTTTATTAACTTCACAATTTATGTACAATTCATTGATTACTCTTTTTTTAGCCTTATAAAATAATAGTTCATCAGATAAATCGGATTCATTAACAAGATTGTTCTCCAGTGTTTTAATCAATTTTTTCTTATAGATTGTAGGTGTTATAGTTACTATTTTTAGTAAAGTCATATTACTATAAAATATTGGGTATGATACAATACTATATATCCATTGCTTTTGTGTCCTTAACTTATGGCCTAATAATGAATCTTTAATACCAGTTAACATCGAGTTTAAGATACTTAACATTGCCATTTCATGAGATGATGCTACCATACCAGATATATCTAGATACATAGAAATTTCAGAAAGTTCTTGTTGTTTATCTAATTCCGTTAAACCAGTTGAAAAAGCCGGAGAGTTAATTTCTACAGATGATCCACTTAAAGGTAACATATTTTCAATACTTATGATTTCACTTTGTAGAAAACTTGGACCAGCAATAGCAATCTGGAATTCTCCTGCTTGAATATTTTTTATATAAAAATAGCATAAAAATCTAGTTATCCGCATAAAAACTGGACTTATCACACTTTATCAAGGTCAAAACCACTCAATTTACTACTAATTTACTACTTATGAATGAGCTTTGATACGACGATTTATCCTTGAAAAGTGAAGATATAAAGATACTTCCAATAAAATTTGAATATTTAATAGGTAGACACTTCAAAAAATGAGGTGTCTATTTTTTTACCCGATTTTGAAAGGAAGTGAACTTATGAAAACAAAAAATCAAGAATCAAAAGGTCGTTCCCCACTCTTTAAGACCATCAAACATTCATTCAGCCAATAAAAAAGAAAGGATAGGTAAAAATATGGAACTTAAATTTGTGATTCCCAACATGGAAAAAACATTCGGCAATTTAGAATTTGCTGGCGAGGATAAAGTCGTTCAGCGAAGAATCAACGGACGGCTAACTGTCTTATCAAGAAGCTATAATCTCTATTCTGATGTTCAAAGAGCAGATGATATTGTGGTGGTGCTTCCTGCTGAAGCTGGCGAAAAACATTTCGGCTTTGAGGAACGTGTGAAGTTAGTCAATCCACGTATTACCGCAGAGGGCTACAAAATCGGCACTCGTGGTTTTACAAATTACCTTTTACATGCTGACGACATGATAAAAGAATAAAGAAAGAGAGGAAAAATGATGAGATTAGCAAATGGCATTGTATTAGATAAAGACACGACTTTTGGAGAATTGAAATTCTCTGCTCTACGTCGTGAAGTGAGAATCCAAAATGAAGACGGGTCGGTTTCAGATGAAATCAAGGAACGTACCTATGACTTAAAATCCAAAGGACAAGGACGCATGATTCAAGTAAGTATTCCTGCCAGCGTGCCTTTGAAAGAGTTTGATTATAACGCACGGGTGGAACTTATCAATCCCATTGCGGACACCGTTGCTACTGCCACCTATCAAGGAGCAGATGTTGACTGGTATATCAAGGCAGACGATATTGTGCTGACAAAGGATTCTAGTTCATTCAAAGCTCAACCACAAGCAAAGAAAGAACCGACACAAGACAAATAGTCGCTAGGTAGAAAGGAGACTTTTTCGCATGAAACAGCGTGGTAAAAGGATTCGCCCATCTGGTAAAGATTTAGTCTTTCATTTTACGATAGCGTCACTCCTGCCTGTTTTCCTGCTGGTTGTCGGACTGTTTCATGTGAAGACAATCCAGCAGATCAACTGGCAGGATTTTAACCTATCACAAGCAGATAAGATTGACATTCCCTATTTAATTATCAGTTTCAGTGTCGCAATTCTTATCTGCTTGCTGGTAGCGTTTGTATTCAAACGGGTTCGCTATGATACGGTTAAACAACTTTACCACCGTCAAAAACTGGCAAAGATGATACTTGAAAACAAGTGGTATGAATCTGAACAGGTCAAAACAGAGGGTTTCTTTAAAGATAGTGCTGGTCGTACAAAAAAGATAACCTACTTCCCTAAAATGTATTATCGACTTAAAAATGGCTTGATACAGATACGGGTGGAAATCACGCTGGGAAAATATCAAGACCAACTCTTACACTTGGAAAAGAAATTAGAGAGTGGCTTGTACTGTG
The DNA here is from genome assembly GCF_013277075.1 of Streptococcus sp. 959. Lineage (GTDB taxonomy): Bacteria > Bacillota > Bacilli > Lactobacillales > Streptococcaceae > Streptococcus > Streptococcus pseudopneumoniae_C. The sequence goes on along the minus strand of NZ_VMMF01000014.1, from coordinate 13,324 downwards.
AGCTGACGGATAAAGAGTTAAAGGATTCCTATGTGGAATATACTTTGCTCTATGACACCATAGCCAGTCGTATTTCTATTGATGAAGTAGAAGCTAAAGATGGTAAACTTCGCTTAATGAAAAACGTATGGTGGGAATATGATAAGCTCCCTCATATGTTGATTGCTGGTGGTACAGGTGGCGGTAAAACTTACTTTATACTGACACTGATTGAAGCCTTGCTTCATACAGATTCAAAACTGTATATTCTTGACCCGAAAAATGCTGACCTTGCGGACTTAGGTTCTGTGATGGCAAATGTCTACTATAGAAAAGAAGACTTGCTTTCTTGCATTGAAACATTCTATGAAGAAATGATGAAACGTAGTGAGGAAATGAAGCAGATGAAGAACTATAAGACTGGCAAAAATTATGCTTACTTAGGTCTCCCGGCACACTTCTTAATCTTTGATGAATACGTCGCTTTCATGGAAATGCTGGGAACAAAAGAAAACACCGCAGTTATGAATAAGCTGAAACAGATTGTCATGTTAGGTCGTCAAGCTGGCTTCTTTCTAATACTGGCTTGTCAACGTCCAGACGCAAAATATTTAGGCGACGGAATCCGTGATCAGTTTAATTTCAGAGTGGCTTTAGGTCGTATGTCTGAAATGGGCTATGGCATGATGTTTGGCAGTGACGTACAAAAGGATTTCTTCTTAAAGCGAATCAAAGGTCGTGGCTATGTTGATGTAGGAACAAGTGTCATATCAGAGTTTTATACTCCCCTTGTACCAAAAGGATATGATTTCTTGGAGGAAATTAAAAAGTTATCCAACAGCAGACAGTCCACGCAGGCGACGTGCGAAGCGGAAGTCGCAGGTGTGGACTGATCTTGCTGGCTGGTGTGGCAATAGCCACGCCAGCACTTAACCCCCCGTATCTAACAGGGGGGTACAAATCGACAGGAAACAGTCAAAAAAACATTAGAAAATCCTTTGGTTACAAGGGATTTACAAAATTTCAGCGTATGTCAAATGGGCTTTAAAAGTTGACATACGCCTTTTTGATTGGAGGGATTTTTACTGAATGAACAAACTTGGTTACAGCATTTAAAAGAAAAACGCTTGGCTTATGGACTATCTCAAAACCGTTTAGCTGTTGCGACTGGTATTACAAGGCAGTATCTAAGCGATATTGAAACAGGAAAAGTCAAGCCATCAGAGGATTTACAGCAGTCCCTTTGGGAAGCTCTGGAACGCTTCAATCCCGACGCTCCCCTTGAAATGCTGTTTGATTATGTAAGGATTCGCTTTCCGACAACAGACGTACAGCAGGTGGTCGAAAACATCTTACAACTGAAACTGTCCTATTTTCTTCATGAGGACTATGGTTTCTATTCTTATTCAGAGCATTATGCTTTAGGCGACATATTCGTCCTTTGCTCCCATGAACTGGACAAAGGAGTTCTGGTGGAATTGAAAGGTCGTGGGTGCAGACAATTTGAAAGCTATCTTCTGGCACAACAAAGAAGCTGGTATGAGTTCTTTATGGACGTTTTGGTGGCTGGCGGTGTGATGAAACGCCTTGACCTTGCCATTAACGATAAGACAGGGATTTTGAATATCCCTGTACTCACTGAAAAGTGCCAACAGGAAGAATGTATCTCCGTCTTCCGCAGTTTTAAAAGCTATCGCAGTGGCGAACTGGTACGCAAAGAGGAAAAGGAATGTATGGGAAACACCCTCTATATCGGTTCATTACAAAGTGAAGTTTATTTCTGTATCTATGAAAAGGACTACGAGCAGTACAAGAAAAATGATATTCCCATTGAAGACGCAGAAGTAAAAAACCGTTTTGAGATTCGATTGAAAAATGAGCGTGCCTATTATGCAGTCCGTGATTTACTCGTCTATGACAATCCAGAGCATACCGCCTTTAAAATTATCAATCGGTATATCCGTTTTGTAGATAAAGACGATTCCAAACCTCGTTCTGATTGGAAACTGAATGAAGAATGGGCTTGGTTTATTGGGAACAATCGTGAACGATTAAAACTAACCACAAAACCAGAGCCTTACTCCTTCCAAAGGACGCTGAACTGGCTATCTCATCAAGTTGCCCCGACCTTAAAGGTTGCGATTAAACTTGATGAAATCAACCAGACGCAGGTTGTAAAAGACATTCTCGACCATGCGAAACTGACAGACCGACACAAGCAGATTTTGAAGCAACAGTCAGTAAAAGAACAGGACGTGATAACAACAAAAAAATAACTCAAATACAAATTCATTGAATATAGAGAGGAGAACATTTTTATGAATTTTGGACAAAACCTTTATAACTGGTTTCTATCAAACGCTCAATCACTGGTGCTTTTAGCAATCGTTGTGATTGGCTTGTATCTTGGCTTCAAGCGTGAGTTTAGCAAACTGATTGGCTTTTTAATTATTGCGATTATTGCGGTTGGCTTAGTCTTCAACGCTGCTGGAGTAAAAGACATTTTACTAGAGCTATTCAATCGCATTATTGGTGCTTAAATAAAACCGTTCTTTTGTGGAATATAAGTGGTTTTCTTATGTTCCGCAAAGGAATGGTACACCAAACGAAGTGCGGTAGGGATTTTTGAATCTCTACAAAGAAAGGACGTGAATATATGGACGATATGCAAGTCTATATTGCGAATTTAGGCAAATACAATGAGGGCGAATTGGTCGGTGCGTGGTTTACCTTTCCCATTGACTTTGAGGAAGTCAAAGAGAAAATCGGCTTGAATGATGAATATGAGGAATACGCCATTCATGACTACGAGTTACCCTTTACGGTTGACGAATACACTTCCATTGGCGAACTCAATCGACTATGGGAAATGGTATCGGAATTACCCGAAGAATTACAATCGGAGCTATCTGCTCTGCTCACTCATTTTTCAAGCATTGAAGAACTAAGCGAACATCAAGAGGATATTATCATTCATTCCGATTGTGATGATATGTATGACGTGGCACGCTACTACATTGAAGAAACGGGTGCTTTAGGCGAAGTACCAGCTAGTCTTCAAAACTATATTGATTATCAAGCCTATGGTCGGGATTTAGACCTTTCAGGAACGTTTATCTCAACCAATCATGGGATTTTTGAAATCGTCTATTAAATCTGTCGGTACATTACTACTGGCAGATTTTCTATTTTACGGGGTGGCTCAATCAGCTACCCCTATTTTTTATGAAAGGATTGATTACATGAAGAAAATACGAAGCTATACCAGTATCTGGTCTGTGGAAAAGGTACTGTATTCTATCAATGATTTTAGACTTCCGTTTCCCATAACCTTTACGCAAATGACATGGTTTGTCGTGTCACTCTTTGCAGTGATGATACTTGGCAACTTGCCCCCTCTTTCCATGATAGAGGGAGCATTTCTCAAATACTTTGGGATTCCTGTGGCTTTCACATGGTTTATGTCTACAAAAACTTTTGATGGTAAAAAGCCTTATGGATTTTTGAAGTCTGTCATTGCTTATGCACTGCGACCAAAGCTGACCTATGCAGGAAAAAAAGTAACGCTTGGCAGAAACCAGCCACAAGAAGCCATTACAGCAGTTAGGAGTGAATTTTATGGCATATCCAATTAAATATATTGAAAACAATCTGGTCTGGAATAAAGATGGGGAATGTTACGCTTACTATGAGCTTGTTCCCTACAATTACTCATTTCTAAGTCCGGAACAGAAAATACAAGTACATGATTCTTTCAGACAGCTTATCGCACAAAATCGTGATGGCAAGATTCATGCTTTACAAATCAGTACAGAATCCAGCATACTTTCTGCACAAGAACGTTCCAAAAATGAAGTCACTGGAAAGCTCAAAACGGTTGCCTATGACAAAATCGACCAACAGACAGACGCTTTAATATCCATGATTGGCGAAAATCAAGTGGACTACCGTTTCTTTATCGGTTTTAAGTTGCTTCTCAACGATCAGGAGTTTTCTATGAAAAGTCTTACCGTTGAAGCAAAAAATGCTTTTACTGATTTTGTCTATGATGTGAACCATAAGCTGATGGGCGATTTTGTTAGTATGAGTAATGATGAAATCCTGCGTTTTCAGAAGATGGAAAAGCTTTTAGAAAATAAAATCTCCCGTCGTTTCAAAATCCGAAGATTAGATAAGGACGACTTCGGCTATCTGATTGAACACCTTTACGGACAGACAGGCACTGCCTATGAAGAGTATGAGTATCCTCTATCAAAGAAAAAGCTGGAACATGAAACACTGATTAAAACCTATGACCTCATTAAGCCTACTCGCTGTCTGGTGGAAGAAAAACAGCGATATTTGAAAATCCAGCAGGAAGACGAAACCGCCTATGTAGCTTACTTTACCATCAACAGTATTGTCGGCGAACTGGACTTCCCGTCCTCTGAAATCTTCTACTACCAGCAACAGCAATTTACCTTTCCGATTGATACGTCAATGAATGTGGAAATTGTAGCGAATCGTAAAGCCCTATCTACTGTCCGCAATAAAAAGAAAGAACTGAAAGACTTGGATAACCACGCATGGCAAAGTGATAATGAAACCAGCTCTAATGTGGCGGAAGCTCTGGAAAGTGTGAACGAGCTGGAAACCAATTTAGACCAAAGCAAGGAATCTATGTATAAGCTGTCCTATGTTGTAAGGGTATCAGCAAATGACCTTGACGAACTTAAACGTCGTTGTAATGAAGTGAAAGATTTCTATGATGATTTGAGCGTGAAACTGGTACGACCTTTTGGGGATATGCTGGGCTTACATGAAGAATTTTTACCTGCCAGCAAAAGATATATGAATGACTATATTCAATACGTGACCTCTGATTTCCTCGCTGGTTTAGGTTTTGGTGCTACTCAAATGCTGGGTGAAAATGAGGGGATTTATGTTGGCTACAGCTTAGATACTGGACGCAATGTCTATCTGAAACCTGCTCTTGCCAGTCAAGGGGTTAAGGGTTCAGTAACCAATGCGTTAGCGTCTGCCTTTGTCGGTTCGCTGGGTGGTGGTAAATCCTTTGCGAATAACCTTATCGTCTATTATGCAGTGCTTTATGGGGCACAAGCAGTGATTGTAGACCCAAAAGCAGAACGTGGCAGATGGAAAGAAACCTTGCCAGAGATTTCCCATGAAATCAATATCGTCAATCTGACTTCTGATGAGAAAAACAAAGGCTTACTTGACCCTTATGTAATTATGAAAAATACCAAAGATTCTGAATCACTGGCTATTGATATTTTGACATTCCTTACGGGGATTTCCTCTCGTGATGGGGAACGCTTCCCAATCCTTAGAAAAGCCATTCGTGCAGTAACCAATAGTGAAGTGCGAGGGTTGATGAAAGTGATTGAAGAATTACGGGTTGAGAATACGCCACTAAGTACCAGCATAGCCGACCATATCGAAAGTTTTACAGACTATGACTTTGCCCATCTGCTTTTTAGTGATGGTTATGTAGAGCAGTCTATCAGCCTTGAAAAACAACTGAACATTATACAGGTTGCCGACTTGGTACTTCCTGACAAGGAAACTTCCTTTGAGGAATATACCACAATGGAGTTACTATCGGTAGCAATGCTGATTGTCATTAGTACCTTTGCGTTGGACTTTATCCATACAGACCGAAGTATTTTCAAGATTGTAGACTTAGACGAAGCATGGAGCTTCTTACAGGTGGCACAAGGGAAAACACTATCTATGAAGCTGGTTCGTGCTGGTCGTGCTATGAACGCTGGGGTATATTTCGTGACCCAAAATACAGATGACCTCTTAGATGAAAAACTGAAAAATAACCTCGGCTTAAAATTTGCCTTTCGTTCCACTGACCTTAACGAGATTAAAAAAACCCTTGCCTTTTTTGGTGTAGACCCAGAGGACGAAAACAATCAGAAGCGATTGCGTGATTTGGAAAACGGGCAATGCCTTATCAGTGATTTATATGGTCGTGTCGGTGTGATACAGTTCCACCCTGTATTTGAAGAACTGCTCCATGCCTTTGATACCAGACCACCTGTGCGAAAAGAGGTGTAAATGTGAAACCATCAATATTAAACAGAATAAAATCAAACTGGACGCTGAAACGTCTAGGTAAAGTGGCAATGACAGTGGCTTTCACACTTGTGATTGCCATTTTTCTTTTAGCCATGCTGGGAACGGTGGTTCAAGCTGCGGGCTTGGTAGATGATACGGTCAATGTGGCAAATGAATACAGCCGATACCCACTTGAAAACTATCAACTGGATTTTTATGTGGATAATAGCTGGGGCTGGCTACCGTGGAACTGGTCGGACGGAATTGGAAAACAAGTCATGTATGGACTATATGCCATTACCAATTTTATTTGGACAATCAGTCTTTATGTTTCCAATGCGACGGGTTACTTAGTACAGGAAGCCTATTCCTTAGACTTCATTTCCGCTACAGCAGATTCCATTGGCAAGAATATGCAGACCCTTGCAGGGGTTACGCCTAGTGGACTATCAACAGAGGGTTTCTATGTTGGATTCCTTTTACTCTTGATTTTGGTTCTTGGGGTTTATGTTGCCTATACAGGACTGATAAAGAGAGAAACCACAAAGGCAATTCATGCCCTCATGAATTTTGTGCTGGTTTTTATCCTATCGGCTTCCTTTATTGCCTATGCTCCCGATTATATTAAGAAAATCAATGACTTTTCATCAGACATCAGCAACGCTAGTTTGTCACTGGGTACAAAAATTGTCATGCCCCATTCAGATAGTCAAGGCAAGGACAGTGTGGACTTGATACGTGACAGCCTATTTTCCATACAGGTTCAGCAACCGTGGCTACTGCTTCAATATAACAGTTCAGACATTGAAAGTATTGGTATTGACCGTGTGGAAAGCCTGCTCTCAACCAGTCCAGATTCCAACAATGGGGAAGACAGAGAAAAAATTGTTGCGGAAGAAATTGAAGATAGAAGCAATACCAATATGACGATTACAAAGACGATTAACCGTTTAGGTACAGTCTTCTTCCTATTTGTCTTCAATATTGGGATTTCCATATTTGTATTCCTATTAACAGGAATCATGATTTTCTCGCAGGTACTTTTTATCATCTATGCTATGTTTCTGCCTGTGAGCTTTATTTTAAGCATGATTCCATCATTTGATGGTATGTCAAAACGAGCCATAACAAAGCTCTTTAATACCATTTTGACACGAGCTGGAATCACATTGATTATTACGACAGCATTTAGTATTTCAACCATGCTCTATACCTTATCGGCTGGTTATCCGTTCTTTTTGATTGCTTTTCTACAGATTGTGACCTTTGCAGGAATCTACTTTAAGCTGGGCGATTTAATGAGTATGTTTTCTCTACAGAGTAACGATTCTCAAAGTGTGGGAAGTCGTATGATGAGAAAACCTCGTATGCTTATGCACGCTCACATGCACCGTCTACAGCGGAAACTTGGACGCTCCGTGACTGCTTTAGGGGCTGGGTCTGCCATTGCCAGTGCTACGGGTAAAAAAGGACAGTCGGGTTCGGGAAGTTCTGCGAGTACACAAGCAGATCACTCTCGACCAAACGGGCAGGAAAAATCAACACTAGGAAAGCGTATCGGTCAAACCATCGGTACAGTAGCTGATACCAAAGACAGAATGGTAGATACTGCTGGTAATTTGAAAGAACAGGTTAAGGATTTGCCGACCAATGCAAGATATGCAGTATATCAAGGAAAATCTAAAGTGACGGATAATGTCCATGATTTAACCAGAAGTATTTCTCAAACCAAAGCGGATAAAGCCAGTGGACGCAAGAAACAGCAGGAACAAAGACGGAAAACCATTGCGGAGCGTCGCTCTGAAATGGAACAGGTCAAACAGAAAAAACAGCCAGCTTCTTCCGTTCATGAAAGACCAGCCACTAAGCAAGAACAATCTCATGATGGACAGACTTCAAGGCAAACAACTGTACAGGCTTCCTATAGGGAATCTCAACAAGCCAAACAAGAGCGTCCAACAGTTAAGTCCGATTCTTCAAGTTTAAAAACGGAACGTCAAAGTAATACAGTTCAAGAAAGAACGGTTCAAAAGCCAGTAACTTCAACTGCACCAACAGATAGAGCTTCACAACGTTCAATCACAAAAGAACGTCAGTCTACTGTTCAAAGAGTACCACTACAAAATACAAAAAGTAGACCACCAATCAAAACCGCCACCATTAAGAAAGGCAGTAAGAAACCATGAAGCTGAAAACTTTAGTGATTGGTGGTTCGGGATTATTCTTGATGGTCTTCTCACTGCTTCTGTTTGTCGCCATTTTATTTTCAGATGAACAAGATGGCGGTTTTTCCAACATTCACTATGGCGGTGTGGATGTTTCCGCAGAAGTGCTGGCTCATAAGCCTATGGTAGAAAAAGTTGCCAAAGAATATGGAATTGAAGAATACGTCAATATACTTCTTGCGATTATACAGGTGGAATCGGGTGGTACAGCAGAAGATGTTATGCAGTCCTCGGAATCCCTCGGTCTTCCACCTAATTCATTGAGTACAGAAGAATCCATTAAGCAAGGTGTGAAGTATTTCAGTGAGTTATTAGCCAGTAGCGAAAGGCTTGGTGTAGATTTAGAATCGGTTATCCAGTCCTACAATTATGGTGGTGGTTTCTTAGGATATGTGGCTAATCGTGGGAATAAATATACCTTTGAACTGGCTCAAAGTTTCTCAAAAGAGTATTCGGGTGACGAAAAAGTGTCTTACCCCAATCCCATAGCCATACCTATCAATGGGGGCTGGCGATACAATTACGGGAATATGTTTTATGTGCAACTGGTAACGCAGTATCTTGTCACAACAGAGTTTAATGATGATACAGTACAAGCCATCATGGACGAAGCTCTGAAATTTGAAGGCTGGAAGTATGTCTATGGCGGAGCTTCCCCGACTACCTCTTTTGATTGTAGCGGACTGACACAATGGACGTATGGAAAAGCTGGAATCAACTTACCACGAACAGCACAACAGCAATATGATGTAACCCGGCATATCCCATTATTGGAAGCAAAAGCCGGCGATTTGGTTTTCTTTCATTCTACCTATAACGCTGGCTCTTATATTACTCATATCGGGATTTATTTAGGCGATAACCGTATGTTTCATGCAGGCGACCCTATCGGTTATGCCGACTTAACAAGCTCTTACTGGCAACAGCATTTAGTGGGAGCAGGACGAATCAAACAATAAGAAAGGACGATTCAATGATGAAATTCGGAAAAAATCAGAATACAGAAAAACAGACACCAAAGGAAAAGAAACCTCGTGTCTATAAGGTCAATCCTCGTAAAAAGGTTGTGATTGTCCTATGGGTACTTTTAGGACTTAGTTTCAGCTTTGCGATATTCAAGCACTTTACAGCCATTGATACCCATACCATTCATGAAACCACCATCATAGAAAAGGAATATGTCGATACTCATCATGTGGAAAATTTTGTAGAGAACTTTGCGAAAGTCTACTATTCATGGGAACTAAACGACAAGTCCATTGATAATCGCATAGAAAACCTGAAAGCATATCTGACAGAGGAACTTCAAGCTCTGAATGTCGATACAGTTCGTAAAGATATTCCTGTATCGTCTTCTGTAAAAGGATTTCAGATATGGACGGTAGAAGCAGATGGCGACAATCAATTTGATGTAACCTACAGTGTAGACCAGCTCATTACAGAGGGAGAAAATACAAAGACCGTCCACTCTGCTTATATAGTGAGTGTCTATGTAGATGGTTCTGGAAATATGGTACTGGTTAAGAATCCGACCATTACCAACATACCTAAGAAATCAAGTTATAAACCAAAAGCCATTGAAAGTGAGGGGACGGTTGATTCCATTACAACCAATGAAATCAATGAGTTTTTAACGACGTTCTTCAAGCTCTATCCTACAGCGACAGCCAGTGAACTTTCCTACTATGTGAATGACGGGATATTAAAACCAATCGGAAAAGAGTACATCTTTCAAGAACTGGTAAATCCTATTCACAATCGTAAGGATAATCAAGTCACGGTATCGCTGACAGTGGAGTATATCGACCAGCAGACCAAAGCAACGCAGGTATCTCAATTTGATTTGGTACTTGAAAAGAACGGGAGTAATTGGAAGATTATAGAATAACAAATATTGGTACATTATTACAGCTATTTTGTAATCACGTACTCTCTTTGATAAAAAATTGGAGATTCCTTGACAAATATGCTCTTACGTGCTATTATTTAAGTATCTATTTAAAAGGAGTTAATAAATATGCGGCAAGGTATTCTTAAATAAACTGTCAATTTGATAGTGGGAACAAATAATTGGATGTCCTTTTTTAGGAGGGCTTAGTTTTTTGTACCCAGTTTAAGAATACCTTTATCATGTGATTCTAAAGTATCCGGAGAATATCTGTATGCTTTGTATGCCTATGGTTATGCATAAAAATCCCAGTGATAAAAGTATTTATCACTGGGATTTTTATGCCCTTTTGGGTTTTTGAATGGAGGAAAATCACATGAAAATTATTAATATTGGAGTTTTAGCTCATGTTGATGCAGGAAAAACTACCTTAACAGAAAGCTTATTATATAACAGTGGAGCGATTACAGAATTAGGAAGCGTGGACAAAGGTACAACGAGGACGGATAATACGCTTTTAGAACGTCAGAGAGGAATTACAATTCAGACAGGAATAACCTCTTTTCAGTGGGAAAATACGAAGGTGAACATCATAGACACGCCAGGACATATGGATTTCTTAGCAGAAGTATATCGTTCATTATCAGTTTTAGATGGGGCAATTCTACTGATTTCTGCAAAAGATGGCGTACAAGCACAAACTCGTATATTATTTCATGCACTTAGGAAAATGGGGATTCCCACAATCTTTTTTATCAATAAGATTGACCAAAATGGAATTGATTTATCAACGGTTTATCAGGATATTAAAGAGAAACTTTCTGCCGAAATTGTAATCAAACAGAAGGTAGAACTGTATCCTAATATGTGTGTGACGAACTTTACCGAATCTGAACAATGGGATACGGTAATAGAGGGAAACGATGACCTTTTAGAGAAATATATGTCCGGTAAATCATTAGAAGCATTGGAACTCGAACAAGAGGAAAGCATAAGATTTCAGAATTGTTCTCTGTTCCCTGTTTATCACGGAAGTGCAAAAAACAATATAGGGATTGATAACCTTATAGAAGTGATTACGAATAAATTTTATTCATCAACACATCGAGGTCAGTCTGAACTTTGCGGAAAAGTTTTCAAAATTGAGTATTCGGAAAAAAGACAGCGTCTTGCATATATACGTCTTTATAGTGGCGTACTGCATTTGCGAGATTCGGTTAGAATATCGGAAAAGGAAAAAATAAAAATTACAGAAATGTATACTTCAATAAATGGTGAATTATGTAAAATCGATAAGGCTTATTCCGGGGAAATTGTTATTTTGCAGAATGAGTTTTTGAAGTTAAATAGTGTTCTTGGAGATACAAAGCTATTGCCACAGAGAGAGAGAATTGAAAATCCCCTCCCTCTGCTGCAAACGACTGTTGAACCGAGCAAACCTCAACAAAGGGAAATGTTACTTGATGCACTTTTAGAAATCTCCGACAGTGACCCGCTTCTGCGATATTATGTGGATTCTGCGACACATGAAATCATACTTTCTTTCTTAGGGAAAGTACAAATGGAAGTGACTTGTGCTCTGCTGCAAGAAAAGTATCATGTGGAGATAGAAATAAAAGAGCCTACAGTCATTTATATGGAAAGACCGTTAAAAAAAGCAGAGTATACCATTCACATCGAAGTTCCGCCAAATCCTTTCTGGGCTTCCATTGGTTTATCTGTATCGCCGCTTCCGTTGGGAAGTGGAATGCAGTATGAGAGCTCGGTTTCTCTTGGATACTTAAATCAATCATTTCAAAATGCAGTTATGGAAGGGATACGCTATGGTTGCGAACAAGGATTATATGGTTGGAATGTGACGGACTGTAAAATCTGTTTTAAGTATGGCTTATACTATAGCCCTGTTAGTACCCCAGCAGATTTTCGGATGCTTGCTCCTATTGTATTGGAACAAGTCTTAAAAAAAGCTGGAACAGAATTGTTAGAGCCATATCTTAGTTTTAAAATTTATGCGCCACAGGAATATCTTTCACGAGCATACAACGATGCTCCTAAATATTGTGCGAACATCGTAGACACTCAATTGAAAAATAATGAGGTCATTCTTAGTGGAGAAATCCCTGCTCGGTGTATTCAAGAATATCGTAGTGATTTAACTTTCTTTACAAATGGACGTAGTGTTTGTTTAACAGAGTTAAAAGGGTACCATGTTACTACCGGTGAACCTGTTTGCCAGCCCCGTCGTCCAAATAGTCGGATAGATAAAGTACGATATATGTTCAATAAAATAACTTAGTGTATTTTATGTTGTTATATAAATATGGTTTCTTGTCAAATAAGATGAAATATTTTTTAATAAAGATTTGAATTAAAGTGTAAAGGAGGAGATAGTTATTATAAACTACAAGTGGATATTGTGTCCTGTATGTGGAAATAAAACACGATTAAAGATAAGGGAAGATACTGAATTAAAAAAATTCCCCCTCTATTGTCCGAAATGCAGACAAGAAAATTTAATTGAAATAAAGCAGTTCAAAGTAACTGTGATTACAGAGCCAGACGCAAAGACGCAGAGCCGATAAAATGAGATTAATACAATCTCATTTTATCGGCTCTTTCCGTTATGTATGGATTCTTTTAATTAGTCTTCGATGTTTCTTGCTTCGTTGATACCGCTGGCTAAAGATTCCATTAAGGATAGTTCTTTGTCTGTAAAGCTATCCATGTATTTCTCTATCTGTAATCGTCGGGTGCTTTTTACCAAGTTATTAGCAGGTAAGAAAAATTCATCAACGGAAACATGAAGTAACGATACAAGGTCATAAAGAACTTGTATGCTGGGGTGTTGCCCTTTATTTTCAATATTAGTTAAGTACCGTGGGTCAATTTCAATCAATGCTCCCACTTGTTCACGAGTTAAACCTCGTTTCAATCGAGCTTCTTTAATGGCTAAACCAAAGGCTCTAAAATCATATTTATCTTCTTTTTTACGCATAGTAGACCACCTCTATACATTTTATTGTTCCTACTGAATTAAAAACAGGTATAGAAAAACGTGTTATATGGTTTGAACTGCACCCCAAAAGTTAGACAGAAAAAATCTAACTTTTGGGGTGTTTTTATTATGAAATTAACTTATGATGATAAAGTTCAAATCTATGAACTT
>NZ_VMMF01000013.1:0-104458 GCF_013277075.1 Streptococcus sp. 959 | reverse complement strand
TCAATGAAAATCAAAGAGCAAATTAGGAAGCTAGCCGCGGGTTGCTCAAAGCACTGCTTTGAGGTTGTAGATAAGACTGACGAAGTCAGTCACATATATATTCCAAGGCGAAGCTGACGCGGTTTGAATTTGATTTTCGAAGAGTATAAGATAGTCATCAGATATCTCTGCTGATCATTCTAATCAATTAAAATTTTAAACAAATACTTGCGAACTTGATCTTCCATACCTGCATAACCATTTGGTTGATGTGGCTCTCCTGGGAAGAAAATCGCAAAATTGTGATAACCCAACAAGAGTGGGTATTTTTCATGACAATGGACAAAACCAATATCACTTGTTTCGTCAAATGCTACTGCTTCATCTTTAATACGTGAACCGTAGCTAGAATATTCATGGCCTTCTACCAACAAATGCAGGTCAGCATAGTTCTTGTGATGTTCAAACTGGTCATTTTCAGCTTTATTTAGGACATTTTCTTGAACAACTAGAAAGACCTTGTCACCATCAATATCATATTTTCCTAACTCGAATGAATCTTTACGATGTTCATAAAGATAATCAATTGCCTTGTCAAGATTTGGATGAATTCCTTTATAAAAGCTAATATTTTTTAAATCGTCAAAAATCATTATTTTCTCCTTTAAAAATCGTCATTAAGCGATTAAAACTAACACCTCCAACAGTGTCATTTACTGTCGGAGGCTTTTAGATAGTGCTAACAATAGCCAATTGATACTGTAAAAGAAATCGTTTCTTATCCTTTAACAGCTCCCATAGTAATACCTTGTGTGAAGGATTTTTGGAAGACTAAGAAGACTGTTACGATTGGCACAGCAGCAAGAGCTGCACCTGCCATGATCAAACCATAGTTGGTTGCCATTTCAGCCTGCATAGTCGCAACACCGAGTGAAATAGTCAAATTGTTACGTGAAGTTAACATTACCAACTGCATGAAGTAGTCGTTCCAAGTATTGATGAAGGTAAAGATTGCAAGGGCTGCAAATCCTGGTTTCACAATTGGGAAGGCTACGCTCCAGAAGGTACGAATCTCACCACAACCGTCGATTTTAGCTGATTCAAGCAACTCTGTAGGGATATTCTCACTGAACTGTTTCATGAGGAAGACCCCAAATGGCCATCCAATCAAAGGCAAGATAACTGCCCAAAGTGTATCATGGATTCCCATGAAGTTGACGATACGTACCAACGGTACGAGGACAACTTGTTTTGGAAGTGCCATGGCAGCGATAAAGATTGCAAAGAGAATACGTTGACCATAGAAACGTTTTTTAGCCAATACATAACCTGCTAGAGACGAGGTCGCACAGACTAAGAACATGGTTACCAATGAGATAAACACAGAGTTCCACATCCACTGCATAGCAGGGTTTTGCACCATGAGTTGTTGGAAGTTTTCCATGGTCGGCATTTTAGGGAACCATTGTGGCGGAATCATAATGGTATCAGGTTGTGACTTGAAGGCACCTGTCAAAATCCAGTAGAATGGAAAGATAAACAGCACGGTCAACAAGAGCAAGATAATAGTTGAAATAACAGTGAAAGCTGTTAAAGGTTTCTTTTGTGTAGATTGCATAGCTGTCTCCTTTCTTTAGTATTCTACGTCGTTTCCGAGTGCTTTAAATTGAACAAAGCTTACGATAGCAATCATAACTGCCAAGAAGACACCAATTGTATTGGCATAGCCGTATTCTGTCAATTGGAAGGCTTTTTCGTAAAGGTAGTACATCAAGGTACTTGTTGAGTAGTTTGGTCCACCAGATGTCAAAAGCTGAATCAAGGCGAAAACTTGGAATGAGTTGATTGTTGTGATGATTGCAATATAAAGAGTTGTTGGAAGAAGGCTTGGCCATTTAATCTTCCAGAAAACTTGAAATTCAGTTGCACCGTCTACACGAGCCGCTTCAACCAGTGAATTGTCAATATTCCCCATAGCAGCTATGTAGAGGATGATTGGTTGACCAACTGAAGTTGTCAAGAGGATAATCATAATTGCCAGTAATGCCCAGTGTTTATCTCCCAACCAAGAAATATTCTGGCTGATGATATGACTTGATTTAAGGACAAAGTTTAGAATCCCTGATAGTGGGTCATAAATCCATTTCCAAACAACTGTTACGGCAACACTACCTGTTACAACAGGAAGGAAGAAGACAAAACGGTAGAAAGATCTGGCAATAGCATTTTGATGGTAGGTTTGCGACGCCACAAAGAGCGAAAAGAGAACAACAATCGGTACAGATCCAACAACCAAAATAACTGTGTTAATCAAAGACTTCATAAAGACAGGGTCTTTAAACATACGAATGTAGTTGTCCAAACCCACAAACTCAAATTTAGTCATTGAATAGTTAAAGAAACTTGTAATGAATCCCATAATCATAGGAACCAATACAAAGATGACAAAGAAGAATAATACTGGTGCTAAGAAAGCGTAGGAAATCACTGTTTCCCGCATACGAATTTTATTGACTTTCACAGTCGGCACCTCTCTTTCACAAATAGAATATTTTGGATTTTCTTGAACTGTTTTAAAATCAAAATGAAATTTTTTAAGATTCTCTTATGTAAGAACTTCATTTTAATTTCGTGACAGTTCCTGATATTTCAAATAAAATCCTCCCTTTTCTTACATAGATTATGCACAGGGAAAAGGGAGGAAGTAATCTGATTCAGTGCTTATTGTTTTGTAGCTTTTTTGATAGTTTCGTTTGCTTTTTCAGTAAATGCTTTCAATGCATCAGCTGGTTTTTGATCGCCATTTGAAACTGATTGCAACATTGGGAACCATAGAGTTCTCATTTCTGCAAAACCATCAATTGTATTGTAGTATGGTGAGTAGTACTTAGTCCAAGCACCGATTGTTTCCATACGTTTGTCATCATAGAGTTTACCAAATGATGTACGAACTGGGAAAGCACCCGTACGAACAACGTCTTTTGGACCCCATTCTTTGTCATCCGCGATGAATTGAACGAATTTCTTAGATGCTGCAACTTTCTTGTCGTCCTTGTTGTTGAATACTGCAAATCCGTTTACAAGGTATTCAAGAGCTGGTTTACCTGAATCTGATGGGAATGGTACTTCTAGCACTTCTACTTTACTTGCTTCCAAGAGTTTAGCTTGGATACCGTTTTGAGATGGTGCCCAAAGGATTGTGTAAGATGTTTGACCATTCGCAAAGTTTTGGATATCTGCCCCACCGTCAAATTGTGAACCATTGTTCAACAAACCATCTTTGATCCAACTAGCTGCTTTTTCAAGACCTTTGACGAATTTAGGATCATCAGTTGTATATTTTGTTACATCTTTGTCTGTTACAGAAGCTCCATAAAGATTAGAGATGAAGGCACGTGTTCCTTGGTCTCCCCCTTGACCAGAACTGAACAATGAACCTGGTGTATACCCTTTGTCTTTAAGCGCTTTCAATACTTTTTCAAAGTCGTCTGTTGTCCAACCTTCTTTTACAAGGTTCGCAACTCCAGCATCTTCCAACATTTTCTTGTTCATCGCCATGTAGAATGGTGCTGAACTGATTGGATACATATAAGCTTTGTCTCCAGCTTTACTTGCTTTTACAATGTTTTCATTGTTGACATCTTTAACAAAGTCATCCGTGAAGAGGTCATTCAAGTCAGCCAATTTACCATTTTTACCATATTGGATGATACGTCCTGGTGCGTCAAAAAGTACGTCTGGAGCTGTACCTGCTTCGATAGCTGTAGTGATCTTTTCTGGACCTGACTTAAAGTCGATTGTTTCCAATTTCACTTTTACATCTGGGTTTGCTTTTTCAAAGGCTTCGATGATAGATTTTTCATATGTTCCAACACCATCACCAGTTTTTTCTTGAGTGAAGACTGGGAATGCCCACCAAGTGATTTCTGTTTTTCCGCTATCTCCACCAGATTTTCCAGCATCTTTACTTCCACCAGAATTTCCACATGCAGCAAGGCCAAGAATCGCAGCACCTGCAAGTACTGTACAAGCTAGTTTTCTAAATTTCATTTGTATTCTCCTAATTGATAAGCGTATCCATATTGGATAATGAGCAAGTTTTTATTTGTATACGTTTTCATTTTATCCGACGCATCCACCTCTCTCCTCTACTTTGAGATTGTGTTATTTAAGACCAGCAACGAAGCGTTCTGTAATCTCTTTTGGTCTAGTAATAGCGCCACCGACAACAATACCTCGCACTCCATATCCAAGGATTTGTTTGGCTTGTTCTGGTGTATGAATTTTCCCTTCTGCAATGACATCTACACCAGCATCACAAAGTTTTTTGATCAATTCAAAATCGGGACCATCCACTTTAGGACTGTAAGATGTGTATCCTGATAAGGTTGTTCCGACAAAGTCAATTCCTGCTTCAACAGCAGCTAGGCCTTCTTCAAAAGTACTTGTGTCAGCCATCAAGAGCTGGTTAGGGTATTTCTCCTTAACCTGACGGATGAACTCTTGAATCTCCAAACCATCATAGCGTTCACGTTTAGTACAGTCTAGAGCAATTACCTCTATATCAAGTTCTGCCAATTCATCAACTTCTTTCATGGTAGCCGTGATGAAGGGTTCTTGTGGCGGATAATCTCGTTTGATAATCCCGATAATCGGAAGTTTTGTAACCTCCTTGATTTCCTTGATATCACGAACACTGTTTGCTCGGATACCGACTGCTCCACCTTGCTCAGCCGCTTTGACCAGCAAGGGAATGACTCCTCCCGCTTCTGTATAAAGCGGTTCGTGAGGAAGGGCCTGACAAGAAACGATGATTCCATCTTTGATTTGTGCAATCAAGGCTTCTTTAGTAATCTGTGGCATCCTCTTTCCTCCTTTTCTTTGTTCTTATGAGGTCATTATATACCATTTGTTAAGCGCTTTCAATACTTTGTCATAGAATAGATTTCAGTTTCAAAAGTATTTTATAGAACAGCCGTTTCTGAAAGTAGTTTCAGATAACATAAATATCCGTACCTATTACTCAAAATTACGAATCTTATTATAAACTTCTATATCAATAAAACCAGCCTAGAATTCCCATCTTTTTACAGGACTCCAGACTGGTTTATTTTAGATTAACGTAGAAGTTCAAAGTGAGATTTCAGACAAATTAACTGTCTTTTCGCTTATAAGAAATCATTGCTCCAAGGAACACTCCTACAAAACCAAATAAGATTGTTAGTGATGAGGCAGACTCACCTGTATTTGGTAACATAGACTGTTCGTTATTACTTACTTTATTCTCTAATCGATTAGATTCAGAGTTTTCATTTGTAGATAACAATTTAGGCGACAGTGAAACTTCCTCAGCCTTGTTATCTTCTGTAGGATTTTTAAATAGTGGATTGTCAATGGAGTGTCGGAAAGTCATCGCATAAATACTAGAATTATTAGTCTCAAAAATAATCTTTCCATCTTTTTGTTCGAATTCAATAGTGTGTAGTTTTCCTTCTGGATCTACAGCATAAACATTCTCAACGGACTGATCTATAGCAAAAGTAACAAGGACTTTTCCTTCAGGTTTAACATATCTACCATTTACATCCTTCAATTTGATATCAAATGCTTTGTAGTTTAATGAACTGAAATCACTAACTTGAACTTCTTGCATTTGAATACCTATCACATTTTTCAATACTTCTTCTGAAGCTTGAATTTGAATACTTCCTGTTTCATTTTTTAAAATACGTTGTGAACTAGCAATTCCTGAGACAACGTGCTTCGTTTCTGATTCATCTTTAGTGTTTTTATTATTTACTTGTTTATCAGTAGATTTCACTACTGAACTTCCTTCTCCTGAGGTTGATAATGGACCCATATATTCTGGGATTTCTAGTATCGGAGATTCACCTCCATTCACGCCACCTTTAAACTCTGGCTTAGCTACTGTAGGAGCTGGAAAATCTCCTAATGTGGACAGAACGCCGCTATACTCTGGAACTTCTGTAACCAGTGAGTCGCCTCCGTTAACTCCGCCTGTAAAGTCATGCTGTTCAACTGTTGGAGTCGATTCTTCTCCTGAGCTTGATAATGTATCACCCATATACTCTGGCTTAGCTACTGTAGGAGCTGGAGAATCTCCTAATGTGGATATAATACCACTATACTCTGGAACTTCTGTAACAAGTGAGTCGCCTCCATTCACGCCACCTGTAAACTCTGGCTTAACGACTGTAGGAGCTGGAGAATTACCTAATGTGGATAGGAAACCTCTGTACTCTGGAACTTCTGTAACAAGTGAGTCGCCCCCATTCACGCCACCTGTAAACTCTGGCTTAGCGACTGTAGGAGCTGGAGAATCTCCTAATGTGGAGAGAACACCACTATACTCTGGAACTTCTGTAACAAGTGAGTCGCCTCCATTCACGCCACCTGTAAACTCTGGCTTAGCGACTGTAGGAGCTGGAGAATCTCCTAATGTGGATATAATACCACTATACTCTGGAACTTCTGTAACAAGTGAGTCGCCTCCATTCACGCCACCTTTAAACTCTGGCTTAGCTACTGTAGGAGCTGGAGAATCTCCTAATGTGGAGAGAACACCGCTATACTCTGGAACTTCTGTAACAAGTGAGTCACCTCCGTTAACTCCGCCTGTAAAGTCATGCTGTTCAACTGTTGGGGCCGATTCTTCTCCTGAGGTTGACAATACACCCATATACTCTGGGATTTCTAGTATCGGAGATTCAGTGAAAGGAACTCCACCTGTATAGTCTGAAATATGATGGACCTCAGCACCTGCACCATTGACCCTACCTTTAAACTCTGGCTTAGCTACTGTAGGAGCTGGAAAGTCCCCTAATGTGGATAGAACACCGCTATACTCTGGAACTTCTGTAACAAGTGAGTCGCCTCCGTTAACTCCGCCTGTAAAGTCATGCTGTTCAACTGTTGGGGCCGGTTCTTCTCCTGAGGTTGATAATACACCCATATACTCTGGGATTTCCAGTATAGGAGATTCAGTGAAAGGAACTCCACCTTTAAACTCTGGCTTATCTACTGTAGGAGCTGCAAAGTCACCAGATGTACCTAAAATACCAGAATCTTCTTTTCCACTATCTTTTTTTGGATCTAATTTCCCAGCTAAATCCTTATCCGAATCCTTCTTAGAAGGTTCCACTTCTTTATCTTCCACATAGACAGGATCTTTTGGTTGACCCTCAATATAAGAACGAACCCAATCCAGCTGCTCTTTTGATAAAACCAAACCACCACTACGGCTTCCTACAACACCATTTTGGTGAACTCCAATTAAAGCACCTTTATCATTATAAAGACCACCACCAGACGCTCCAGGTTTCGTACCTCCATAGCTAATTCCCTCTATCCCAGAACCGAAGTCTGTAGTTCCTACTACTTTGCTATCTAAAACTGGACTTAGCTTGTTATCTGGAAAACCATAGACCGAAACTGAATCCCCCTCTGCAACTTTCAAAGATTGTTTTACAACCTCTACAGGAGTTACTCCTTTTACTGCTTCTTTTAACCGAACCAAAGCTAAGTCATTTTTAAATCCAAATACTGAGTCTTTTTTATTCCAATAAACAATATCATCATCTGAAAAATTCACAGACTTACCATTAGGTAAAGTTGCTTTATACACTGTATTGGTACGACCAGATTTAGTAATTACTTCAGAACCTTTAACTGTTAAGAAATTATGAGCGACTGTTAATACCAAATTTGGTGCAATTAAAGTACCTGACCCCGACCCATCTGGCGTTTGAATGTGCGTTGTAGCATAGAAATTTTCTGAGCCATTCGGAGCTTGTAACACCTCTTTACTAGGAACAGGTAAGTTCGATTTACCACTCAAATCGACTTTACCAACTTCAGTTCTTGCAAAATCCGAAGAAGACGTAGATGGAGGAGTTACCGAATCTACTACCGCTCTTATAATTGTATCACCCAAAGCTAACTTACTTACATATTCATCAGACCAACTTGTATCACTTGCTAATTTGTTAATTGGCACTCCGTTATAGGATACTACTTTAGCTGTTGGGGAAGTTGCTATTAACTGTTTGAAGTCTGGATTTTGTCTTAAATGAAAATTCAAACCACTTCCAACAGTACCTTCCTGAACAACCTTATCTGAAATCAAACGAGTTCCTTTAGTATCTTCCACTCGAAGTAGAACACGACCTTTTTCTTCACCTTTTACTAAAGTAGCTCGACCTTTTTCATCAAAACTATACCAAGCACCGTCAATCTCAGACTCTACATCTTTTAAAGCTATATTATTTTCATCATAGTAGTAACGGTTTGCACCATCTATATACCAACCCTTTATACCATATTTATCAATCATAGAACGAATCCAAGCTCTGTGCTTTTCCGTAAAGATAGTACCACCGCCAATACGCTCACTCTCAGGAGCATTTGAAGTATTTGTTCCGTGCTGGTGGATACCGACTACCTCTCCCTTATCATTAAACAAAGGAGCACCTGAAAAACCTCCTAAAGCTGAGGAATGATAAGTGACTGCACCACTCTCTTTATTGATACTGCTCACAGTTGTTGAGACTGAATAAGCCTTACCATCTTTCAATCGAGCTTTATTTTCTTTACTTAAATTTGGAGTAGAAAAATCATTGGGATATCCGACCATAGTGATTTTATCACCAGTAGAAACCTCTTTATCACTCAACTCTCTTGGGGAGTCTTCTCCCCCTGTCATAGCTTCTACAGGCTTTTTAGTAACTACTACCGCTAAGTCATTGCTATAGTCTTTACCAAAGTCTTTGCCGTTATACAAGTGAATAGAGTCTTTTTCAAGAACTTCCGATACACCAGAAGTAGGTACTTTATTGCTTTTCTCCTTTTCCGAGTTCATCACAACATAACTACGAGCAGACTCCCCACCACGCAAGACCGCAGACTTATCCTCTTGGTTTTTATCATAGTAGTTATGAGCTACTGTTACCATCACATTCGGCGCTACAAAGACACCGCTACCTGATGCGGTTTGTTTTCCACTCGTTCCACTGTCATAAGTGGTATAAGTCATAGCAACACCTTCTGCAGATTTACTATGAACATCCACATCGTGAATATCGCTACCGCCTTGAATGACATCAGCAGAAACAACCCCGCCACCAATAACTGGTAACTCTGGTGCAGCTAAGCCAATCACCGCTGATAGTGTCAAACAACCAACCAAACCATAAGCTTTGGATTTACGAAATTTCCCTAAACCCTTTAAACATACAAACATACATTACCTCACTTTAACTTTCAAAGTTAATTTATCCAAGTAAATTCTAAAAAATAAAATATTACAGTTTCCATTAGCATAACACTCTCTACTTTGATTCTTACAATAAAAATAGACATGGACTATTTTGCTACTTTACAAATGCTATTTAAGTACTGTATCTCCAAGAATATAGTTTTTTATAAGATATTATCCTAATCAGAAAAACTGAGTTATACATAAACTAATATATTCATTTGTAGCGAAACTGTATATTTTCTTATAAATTATAACACATTTCACAAACGCTTTCCAATATATTGAAAGAACCTATACCAAGCTAGATAGCAAAATGAATTGTTTTACACCAAGGTCAAGAAAAAAACTCATACTCAATGAAAATCAAAAATCAAACTAGGAAGCTGGCCGCAGGCTACTCAAGACACTGTTTTGAGCTTGCAGATAAAGCTGACTTGGTTTGAATAGATTTTCGAAGAGTATGAATTTCAAAGTATATATGAACTAGAATATTTGCTGACTAGACTGTATACAAAAAGAGAGCTACCGAGCTCTCTCATTCATTACTTCACATATTTAAAAGGAATCTCACTGCCACAGAGCCAGTTGTAGACTTGGTCATTGACAAAGACATTCATGGTTTCGTGAGCATACTCAGGCATGATACGATAGGTCTTATCACAAGTCAGACGATTATAAATTGCAAACTGAGTAATAGGATAGCAAACATCGTCATCCAAGCCCGTAATCATCTTGACCTCACCCTTGATACGATGGGCAAGATTTTTCACATCGATATAGGCAAGAGTCGCCATGATTTCCTCCTCAGTTTCATGGAAAGGATCGTGAAACTTGAAATATCGGAAAAGTTCGTCGTAAGCCTCGCTAGTATTCCCAAACTCAAGCACTCGTCTGAAGTCTGACAAGAAGGGATAGATGGCAACAGTTTTCTCAATTCGAGGATTAAGCGCCGCCGCAACCAAGGCTAGAGCCCCTCCTTGTGAGGCCCCATAGCTAGAAAGTCGCTTCTCATCAACCTGTGGCAGACTGGCAATAATTTCGACCAACTGGTAAATATCCAGATAAATATCCTTATAAAAGAGGTGGTCCCGACCTTCCACAGCACCACGAATGATATGCCCCTTCACTGTATTTCCTAGAGGAGATCGCAAGCCGTCTTGCGAGTAACCTGACTGCCCCCGCACGTCCATGGAAACAACACCGTAACCAGCTACGGTGAATGCCAACATGTCGGCCCAGTCCCATCCACGTCCCATATAACCATGGAAATGGAAGATTATTGGGACTTTACTCTCACTCTTTGGAAGAACAACGCGTGCATAGACCTTGCCTTCATTTGTTCCTTCAAAAGTGAGCTCAAAGCACTTGACTTGGGGAATATGGAAATCTCTTTCCTCCAACTGGTAGGCTGGAAGTGTGGAAACTTTTTTCACTTCCTCATCCCAGAAAGCATCAAAGTCTTCTGGAACCTCATCCCTACCTTTATAGGTCTTAATTTCTTCTAGCAAAGCTGGATTTTTCATAGCATGCTCCTTTTATTTTGTAATCGCTACCACAACTGTAGCATATCTAGAAAAGCAATGCAAGAAAGAAGCATAAATAGAAAGTGAATTTAGATTTTCTTTCTTCAAACCTACTGACAGAAAGTAGTTTTAGAAACGAAAAAAGAGCAGTTACGCCCTTTCTTCTCCTATTCAATCTTAGTTTTTTGCTTCTTTCTTTTGGAAAGTGGTTTGGTAATTTACTTTAATCGTTACTGTCATATGAGAGTCCTCGTTTCTTTCTGATGACTCTAGTATAAGGGCCAAACCTGAAAGCTAGCTTAAGTTTTCCTTAGAGAAAGCTTAAGCTAGATGTTCTTTCTTTTCTAGATGAAGAGCAATCATACGCCATTCCGGATCCTCTTGCCAGCCTTCTATAGAACTAATGTAGCTAGCAACCTTTCTGGCTTCTTCTAAAATCGGAAAATCTTCGATAATATCAGCCATTTGGAACTCTGGAAGACCTGACTGTCTGGTTCCAAAAATCTCACCAGAACCCCTCATTTTCAAATCTTCCTCCGCAAGGACAAATCCATTGGTCGTTTCTGTCATGATGCGCATGCGGTCCTTCCCAGAATCCGTCTTGGGATTGGCAACGAGAACAGCATAGGATTGCTTATCTCCCCGACCGACACGACCCCTGAGCTGGTGAAGCTGGCTGAGACCGAAGCGATCGGCATCCATGATAATCATGACGGTCGCATTGGGAACATTAACTCCAACCTCGATAACTGTCGTTGAAACCAGAATATCTGTTTTTCGCTCTTTGAACTCCTGCATAATCTGGTCTTTTTCGTCACTCTTCATCTTACCATGTAGAAGAGCCACTTCTGCCTTGCCTGCAAAATGAGCCGTCAGCTCTTCTGATAAGGCAATGGCATTTTTCAAATCCAGAGCTTCTGATTCTTCAATCAAAGGAGAGATGACATAGGCTTGTGAACCTTTTTTAATTTCCCCCTCTAACCAAGTCAAGACCTGAGGTAGTTGCTCATGCTTGATCCAGCGTGTCACAATAGGTTTTCGGCCTGCTGGCATCTGGTCGATAATGGAAACATCCATATCGCCAAAGGCTGTGATGGCCAAGGTTCGTGGTATGGGAGTCGCTGTCATCATGAGTACATCTGGATTGTCGCCTTTTTCTCTCAGAACACGCCTTTGCCCTACACCAAAGCGGTGCTGCTCATCGATGATAATCAAGCCAAGACGAGCATAATCCACTCCATCCTGAATCAGAGCGTGGGTTCCGATAATCAAATCAGCCTCACCCTTGGCAATGGTCTCCAAGACTTCTCTCTTTTCTGCAGCTTTCAAGGAACCTATCAAAAGAGCGAGTTTTAGGTCTGGGAAGAGACTCTTCAAACTATCAAAGTGTTGCTCTGCAAGAATTTCTGTTGGCACCATGAGAGCAGCCTGGTAGCCAGCTGTCACTGCCGCAAACATGGCCAAGCCAGCGACTACCGTTTTTCCGCTCCCCACATCCCCTTGCAAAAGACGATTCATGTGGTGGTCCGACTTCATGTCGGTCAAAATTTCCTGCAAACTCTTTTCTTGAGCTTGAGTCAGGGCAAAAGGAAGGCTTTCCTTGACTGCTGTCACTTTTTCCTTAGACCAGTCCAGGACCAGACCGCTTCCCTGAACTCTATTTTCAGACTTAAGCGTCTGCAATTGCATTTGGAAATAAAAAAGTTCCTCAAACTTGATACGGCGAAGGGCTTGCTTGTATTCTGCCAAATCCTTGGGGAAATGCATAGCACGAACTGCCTGACAACGGGACATGAGTTTGTATTTATCGAGCAAAGACTGGGGCAGATTTTCCTCAATCAAGAGGTCCAGTCCCTGATCAAAGGCCGTTTTGATGACCTTAACCAAGCTGGCCTGACTGATTCCCTGAGCCAGACGATAAACAGGTTGGAGGTCATCTTCCACCTGAGCCACGACCTTCATCCCAGTTAGACTAGCCTTGGCACGGTCCCATTTTCCAAAGACGGCAAGAGTTGCTCCCAACTCTATCTTATCAGCCAGATAGGGCTGGTTAAAGAAATTCACCGCAAAAACAACTTCTCCCTGCTTGAGACTAAAACGCAGGCGATTGCGCTTGAAACCATAATACTGGACACTAGCAGGAGTCACGACTTGACCAGATAGGACTGCCTTCTCCCCGTCTTCCAGTTCCAGCACTTGCTTAGTTTTGAAGTCTTCATAACGGAAAGGAAAGTAGAGCAAGAGGTCTTGCAAGTTTTCAATTCCAAGTTTGGCGTATTTTTCTGCTGACTTTGGTCCCACACCAGGCAAGACATGCAAGGGTTGATGTAGATTCATGCTCCACTCCTTTCTTTTCTAATAATATTCTCTCGGAATGCGGTCGCTGAGAAGACAAACCACCTCATAGTTAATAGTCCCGCGGTAGGCTGCTACCTGAGTAGCCGTGATTTCCTTGTCCCCGTTGGAACCAATTAGTGTAACTTTTGTCCCCAGCGGATAAAGTTTAGGCAGACGAATGGTAATTTGGTCCATAGAAACCCGACCGACGATTGGGCAAGCTTGGCCATCTACCAAGACGGAGAAATTCTGCATATCTCGTGTCCAACCATCTGCATAGCCGATTGGCACCGTCGCGATGACTTGCTCGCTATCTGCCTGATAGGTGGCTCCATAGCCCATGCAAGCTCCAGCTGGAACTGTCTTGACATGAACCAGAGCAGACTCCAAGGTCAAGGCTGGAGTCAAGTCATAGGGCAAGTCCAAGACCTCGCCGCTAGGGTTAAGACCATACATGGCATCTCCCATACGGATCGCATTAAAAATAGTCTCTGCATGCCAAAGGGTCGTTGCCGAATTGCTGGCATGTATCAGCTCTGGAAGACCTTTCATACTGGCCAAAATAGTTTTAAACCGTTCTAACTGGGCATTAAAGTAGTCATCTGATTTCTCGTCTGCAGTAGCAAAGTGGGTAAAAATTCCTTCAACACCAGCACCGTGTTGTTTAAGCAAGTCTTGAGCCTGCTCAGCTTCACCAGCCTCTCTAAAACCAATCCGTCCCATTCCTGAGTCAATCTTGAGGTGGACTGTCAATCCAGTTAGGTCTGCTTCCCTATCTAAGAGTGATTGGATCCACTCCAGTCCGGCCACAGTCAAGGTGATGTCGTATTCTTTAGCAAGAGAAACAGCTTCGATTTCAGAAACTCCTAAAATAAGGATTCGTTTGCTGAGTCCAGCCTGTCTGAGTTCAATAGCTTCATCAATATTGGAAACGCAAAAACCATCAACATCATCTTGAATCGCCTTGGCAACGGCAACAGCCCCATGACCATAGGCATTAGCCTTGACTACTGCAAATTTGAGCGTTCCTTCAGGGATATGAGCCCCCATTTGCTGAATATTTTGTCGAATAGCTCCCAGATGAATCAGAGCCTTGGTTGGTCTATGTGGACTAGCTTTCATGATTTTCCTCCAAAATGACACTGGCTGTCACAAACTGATCTGTATGGCTGATAGACAGCCAAATCTTTCCTGAAAATGGTGCCTGACTAAAATAAGGCGCCCCGCGTTCATTGTTCAAGACTTCCAAATCCTGAAAACCGAGCTTGCCAATGCCCGTTCCCATAGCCTTGGAAAAGGCTTCTTTAGCCGACCAGCGACCAGCCAAATATTCAATCTGCCTGCGCCCTTTAAGACTGTTAAACCGCTCCATTTCCTTAGCTGTCAGCACGCGCTCAGCAAATTCTTCATGTCGTGTAACTGCGCTTTCTATCGAATCCAATTCCTCGATATCAATTCCGTGTCCAACTATCATTCTCATCAAAAGGAGTTGAGATTCCCCAACTCCATCCTTTTCACTTATTTTGTCAAGGTAGCATAAATCTCTTCTACCAAGGCCTCTGTATTTTCCCAACCTAGGCAAGGATCTGTAATAGAGCAACCAAAGACCTCTGGTTGATTTTGACGACCATCTGCTAGGTAGGATTCAATCATAAAGCCTCGAACCGTCTTTTTAATCTTCTCATTCCAATCACGATTTTGCAAGGTCTGGCGAACAATTCGAATCTGTTCCATATATTGCTTGCCTGAGTTATCATGGTTGGTATCAATGAGGAGAAAGGGATTTTCAAGCCCCATTGTCTCATAACGTTCAATGGTATTTAGCAGGGTTTCATAGTAAAAGTTAGGCTCATTTTTCCCATATTCATTGACTGCGCCACGAAGAATAACGTGAGCCAAGGGATTTCCTGAAGTTTCAACTTCTTGACCATGGAAGAGGAAGGTTTGTTTGTTTTGAGCAGCATAAATACCGTTAAACATAACCCCAAGATTTCCTGAGGTTGGATTTTTCATCCCCACTGGTGCATCAATTCCTGAAGCCACAAAGCGGTGCTCTTGGTCTTCCACAGAACGAGCCCCCACAGCATGGTAGCTAACCAAATCATCTACCAAGACCAGATTTGATGGATAAAGCATCTCATCTGCCGTTGTCAAACCAGTCTCTGTAATCACGCGGTAGTGCAACTGACGAACAGCCTGCAAACCGTTAATCAAACTTGGAGCCTTAGAGGTATCGGGTTGGTGAACCAACCCTTTATAGCCGTCTCCGTTGGTGCGTGGTTTAGCAGTATAAACACGCATAACCATGAAAATCTTATCCGACACCTTCTTTTGCAAGGCTGATAAACGGCGAGCATATTCCAAGACAGCTTCTTCATTGTCAGAAGAGCACGGACCAATCACCAAGAGGATTCGGTCATCTTCTCCTGAAATGATGTCTGCCAATTCTCTGTCACGGCGCTCCTTTAGGCGCAATGCTTCCGCAGACAATTGGGTTTCTGCCTTGATTGCTTCAATATCGATTTCTTGACCTTTTTCAATAAATGCCATCTTATTCTCCTAGCGTTTGGTAGATTTCTCTGACAAGGGCTTCCGTATTTTCCCAGCCAAGGCAAGGATCTGTGATAGACTTGCCAAATACTTCTGGTTCGTTTTGACGGCCGTCTTCTAGATAAGACTCAATCATAAAACCACGAACGTACTGCTTGATTTTTTCATTCCAATCACGGTTAATCAAGGTCTGGCGGACAATTCGAATCTGGTCCATATATTGCTTACCAGAGTTGTCATGATTGGTATCCACAATGATAAAGGGATTTTCCAAGCCCATTTTCTCATACTGGGCAATGGTATCCATCAAATTATCATAGTAGTAATTAGGAATATTCTTACCATACTCATTAATCGCTCCACGAAGAATGGCGTGCGAAAGCGGGTTCCCAGTTGTTTCCACTTCTTTTCCTAGGAAAAGGAAGCTTTGTTTGTTTTGAGCAGCATAAATCCCATTAAACATAACATTGAGATTTCCAGAGGTTGGATTTTTAAAACCAGTCGCGAAATCTGCCCCACTTGCCACAAAGCGGTGTTGCTGGTCTTCAACTGAACGAGCACCAACTGCCATATAAGAAATCAAATCATCCACAAGTGGAAGATTTTCAGGATAAAGCATTTCATCAGCTGTTGTCATGCCTGTTTCTGTAATGACACGATAGTGAAGATGGCGAACAGCTTTGATTCCGTTGATGAGGCTTGGTGCTTCTGTCGCATTAGGCTGGTGAATCAAGCCCTTGTAACCATCTCCATTAGTACGAGGTTTGGCAGTATAAACACGCATAACCATAAAGATACGGTCTGAGACTTCTTCTTGTAGGACTGCCAAACGCTTAGCGTACTCAAGGACAGATTCTTCATTGTCAGATGAGCATGGCCCGATTACCAAGAGAATTCGCTGGTCTTCTCCACGTATAATGGCTTCTAGCTCTTGATCGCGCTGTGATTTTCTCTCCAAAGCTTGGCCTTCTAATTTTGATAAGGCACGAACTTCTTCAATATTAATTTTAGGACTTTTTGCTGTAAATACCATAACTCATCTCCTTATAAAGCAAACGGATACCAAGTAAAAATTTACTTTTCACAAGGTATCCGCCTCTAAACTATCTCATTTTATTGTCTTTTACCGTGACAGTTTTTAAACTTCTTACCAGAACCACATGGGCAAAGTTCATTCCGTCCAATCTGGCTCAAATCCAAATCTTCTGGCATATTTGCTTGGTGGGCAGCGATATTGCGAGTCGCTGTTGTACTGATATGGTGTTCTGCTTGTGGTCTTTCTTGTTCATGAATTTGTGCTTTCATCATCAAGCGTGTCACATCAAACTCAATCGAACCAATCATGTCATTAAACATACGGAAACCTTCTGCCTGATACTCAACAACAGGGTTGTTCTGAGCATAGCCACGAAGTCCAACCGCGTTACGCAATTGATCAAGGGCATCGATATGATCTGTCCACTTGTTATCTACAACTCGTAGAATCAAGACTTTTTGGAATTCTTTGACTGCTTCTTCATCGCGTAGTTTTGAAACTTGACTATCGTAAACCTTCAAGGCACGTTGGAAAAGTTCTTCCTTAATTGCCTTATCAGACAAGCCTGACAAGTCTTCCATAGTAATAGAATCTTCTGGAAGCAAGTTGTACTTAGCAAAGTTCAAAATTGCCTCTAGTTTTTCATCTTGTTTTGAACGCGCATGACCATCAACGACACGACCAATCGTGCGTTTGATCATAGAGTGAATTTCAGGTGCCAAGTCACGATCTGCAGTGATAACGTCGTAACGTTGAGCGTAGATAATCTCACGTTGTTCACGCATGACATCATCGTATTGAAGAACTTGTTTACGAGTATCGTAGTTATTTCCTTCGACACGTTTTTGCGCTGCTTCGACCTGACGTGTCAACATACGAGACTCAATCGCCTCTTCAGACATATTCAAGCGTTCAAAGATTCCCTTCAAGCGTTCAGAACCAAAACGTTTCATCAAATCATCTTCAAGAGATAGGTAGAATTGTGACTCACCTGGGTCTCCTTGACGACCTGAACGTCCACGAAGCTGGTTATCGATACGACGGCTTTCATGACGTTCTGTACCAATAACACAAAGTCCTCCAAGTTCGCGAACCCCTTCACCAAGCTTGATGTCGGTACCACGACCGGCCATGTTGGTTGCGATGGTAACGGCACCACGTTGACCAGCATTCATGATGATTTGGGCTTCTTTATAGTGGTTCTTAGCATTCAAGACTTCGTGAGGAACACCAGCTGCGACCAATTTCTTAGAAATGTAATCACTGGTTTCAACAGCTACTGTACCAACCAAGACAGGCTGACCTTTTTGGTAACGAGCCTTAACGTCTTCAACAACCGCTTTAAACTTAGCTTCAATGCTAGCAAAAAGTAGGTCTGGATGGTCAATACGTTGAACAGGACGGTTTGTTGGGATTGGAATAACACGAATGTTGTAAATTTCACGGAATTCTTCTTCCTCAGTCTTACCTGTACCCGTCATACCAGACAATTTCTTGTACATACGGAAGAGGTTTTGGTAAGTGATTGAGGCAGATGTCTTGGTTTCATCCTGGATTGGCACACCTTCTTTTGCTTCAATGGCTTGGTGCAATCCATCAGAATAACGACGACCTTCCATGGTACGACCTGTAAATTGGTCGACAATCAAGATTTCTTGCTCTTCGCTGACCACATAGTCAATATCGAGAAGCATAATGTAGTTGGCCCGAAGGGCATTATCGATAAAGTGAGTCAAAGCAACGTTTTCGATATCATAGAGGTTTTCAAGCTTGAAGTAGCTTTCAGCCTTGTCAATCCCTGAATCTGACAAACCAATGGTCTTAGACTGCACATCGATAATGTAGTCGTCTTTGTCCAAAGATTTTACATAGTGGTCTGCCATGTGGTAGAGCTGACTTGTTTCAACCGCATTAGCACCTGATACGATCAATGGTGTACGAGCCTCGTCAATCAAGATAGAGTCAACCTCATCGACCAAGGCATAGTTAAGCGGACGTTGTACCATGTTTTCAGCACGGACGACCATGTTGTCACGAAGGTAGTCAAACCCGATTTCTGAGTTGGTTGAGTAAGTAATATCACACTCATAGGCTTCTTTTTTCTCCATTGGAGATTTGGCAGCCAAGTTAATCCCTACTGACAAGCCGAGCCATGAGTACAATTCACCCATCTCAGTCGCGTCACGTTCAGATAGGTATTCATTGACCGTAACTACGTGGACCCCTTTACCTGAAAGGGCATTGAGGTATACCGGCATGGTCGCAGTCAAGGTTTTCCCTTCCCCTGTACGCATCTCTGGCACGTCACCATGGTGAAGAACGATTCCCCCCATGACCTGAACCTTGTATGGGAAGAGACCTAGGACACGTTTAGCACCCTCACGGACAACCGCAAATGCTTCATAAAGCAACGAATCCAGTGATTCTCCATTTTGATAACGTTCTTTAAATTCAACTGTTTTTGCTTTTAGTTGGTCGTCAGTCAAAGCAGCCATTTGGTCTTCGTATTTGAAAACCTTGTCAGCCATCTTTTCCAGACGACGGATTTCTCCTTTATCATTTTCGATAATTGTTTTTAAAATATTAGCCATGTTTTTCCTTACTTTAAATTCCGAATATTTTAGAATGTTCTTTTAATTTTAGCACAATTACTGATTATTTTCAAGGAAGAATCCCCATTTTGAAAAGGAAAAAGAGGCTAGTTTCCAAGCTAACCTCTCTGACTTTTATGATACTTTAATTGCCAAAAATCGGCAAAATAGCAAATAGAATAAATAGGTTGATCCAAAGAGAAAGACAACAGATCAGTCCAAAAACAAAGAGACTGACTTTCTTGGATAGCAAGGCCATCAAAATGGACAGAATACCAAAAACTAGCAAGATTTTCTGCATACTGAAGAGATTGATAGATATTCCCAGAACTTCTTTATCCCAAGGAAGAAAGAAGAAAGCAAGCCAGATCAGCAGAACTAAACCAATATAAACCTTGGAATAGCGTGTAATAAATGATTTTAGATGTTCCATAAGCTACCTCCTATCAATAAAAGCCATATAAATCAATGTCTCCCTGCTTTAGACTTCCCTAGTTCCCGTCTCAAGCGAAA
This sequence comes from Streptococcus sp. 959, assembly GCF_013277075.1. GTDB lineage: Bacteria > Bacillota > Bacilli > Lactobacillales > Streptococcaceae > Streptococcus > Streptococcus pseudopneumoniae_C. Next base: position 84,652 of record NZ_VMMF01000013.1, on the reverse strand, counting down.
CATTTTTTTGAAATAGGAATAAGTTAACCAATTCATACTAATAGCTAGCAGAATAAAAAGAAACCAAATGCCCCAAAACTTGATATCTGTCACATTTCTCAAGACGATATTGAAAAACAGAACTGAAACAACTGTCCAAGCAAGGCTAAAAAGAGAATAGAGGGGGATGTAAATCCAGTAAAAATAGTAAAAAATTGGGAAAAATTTACTATTTCTGTTGGCCTTCTCAATCCAGTTATCAAAATAAAAGTAAGGTGCTAAAAGTAAGAATTTAAACAAATGTTCCATCATCGACACCTCCTCTTTGACATTGTTTTCTTTAGTTTCGTTCTATTAAATGTTATTACCAATATAAATCAATGTCTCCCCGCTTTAGACTTCCCTAGTTCTCGTCTCAAGCGAAGCATTTTTTTGAAACAGAAATAAGTTAACCTATTCATACCAATAGCTAGCAGAATAAAAAGAAACCAAATGCCCCATAACTTGATATCTGTCAAATTTCTCAAGACGATATTGAAAAACAGAACTGAAATAACTGTCCAAGCAAGGCTAAAAAGAGCATAGAGGGGGATGTAAAACCAGTAAAAATAGTAAAAAATTGGGAAAAATTTACTATTTCTATTGGCCTTTTCAATCCAGCTGAAAAAGTAAAACCAGGGAAATAAGATTATCAATTTAAACAAATGTTTCATCACCAGCCCCCTCTCTATTTGATAGCGTTTTCTTCAACTTCATTCTATCAAAAAAATCTGGAAATGTCATTCCAGATTCTACTTTTTTATTTACGTTTTCTTGCGATGAGATGGATTGGTGTTCCTTCAAAGACAAAGGCCTTACGGATTTGATTTTCCAAGAAACGCAGGTAAGAAAAGTGCATAAGTTCTTCTTCGTTTACAAAGATAACAAAGGTTGGTGGTTTGGTTGCCACTTGAGTCGCATAGAAAATCTTGAGGCGTTTCCCTTTGTCTGTCGGTGTTGGGTTAATGGCAATAGCATCCATAATCACATCGTTCAAGACAGCTGATGGAATACGTGTGTTTTGACTTTCGCTGATTTGCTTAATCATCTCAGGCAGTTTGTGGAGACGTTGCTTGGTCAAAGCTGATACAAAGATAATCGGGGCGTAAGGCAGGTATTGGAACTGCTCACGGATATCTTCTTCCCAGTTTTTCATAGTGTGGTTGTCTTTTTCAAGCGTATCCCACTTGTTGACCACGATAATCATCCCTTTACCAGCTTCATGGGCAAATCCTGCGATACGCTTGTCGTATTCACGAATGCCTTCTTCCGCATTGATGACCATTAAGACCACATCTGAACGGTCAATAGCACGCATGGCGCGCATGACAGAGTATTTCTCGGTATTTTCATAAACCTTACCAGATTTACGCATACCAGCCGTATCAATCATGGTAAACTCTTGACCATCTGTATCTGTAAAGTGGGTATCAATGGCGTCACGAGTTGTTCCAGCAACGGGACTGGCAATGACACGGTCTTCTCCCAAGATAGCATTGATCAAGCTTGATTTTCCAACATTGGGACGACCAATCAAGCTAAACTTAATGACATCTGGATTTTCTTCTTCATATTCATTTGGAAGATTTTCTACGATGGCATCTAGCACATCCCCTGTACCGATACCATGGACAGATGAGATAGGCAGGGGTTCACCCAAACCGAGAGCATAGAAATCATAGATATCATTTCGCATCTCAGGGTTGTCCACCTTGTTAACCGCGAGGATAACTGGTTTGTGGGTCTTATAAAGCTTACGGGCTACGTATTCGTCCGCATCGGTAATTCCTTCCTTACCAGACACGACAAAGACGATAACATCTGCTTCTTCCATGGCAATTTCTGCCTGGTGCTTGATTTGTTCCATGAAAGGAGCATCGACATCATCGATTCCTCCTGTATCAATCATGCTAAAAGAGCGATTGAGCCACTCACCCGTTGCATAGATACGGTCACGTGTCACTCCTTCGACATCTTCTACAATGGAGATTCGCTCACCAGCGATCCGATTAAATAGGGTTGATTTCCCAACATTGGGACGTCCTACAATGGCAATAGTTGGTAGGGCCATAATTTCTCACTTTCTACAATAACTTCTTCTGTTCAAGATTTTTTCTAGTTGAGCTTGGTTCAGCTTGACCGAACTGTTCTGCTAGGCGCTGACTCCTGCTTGTGGTCGCACGCGCTCCAGCATAGTCGGCCTGTACACGATCATAAGCTTGGATTGCCTCAGTTGACTGTTCTTGGTATTCTTCCTCAAAGACAACATTCTCTAGTGGCAGTCTTGGTTTCACATCATGATTTTGATTTGGCACACCTAGTGCCATCCCAAAGACAGGATAGGTGTAGTCAGGCAGGTTAAAGAGCTCTGCCACTTCTGCTGACTTGTACCGCACCAAGCCAATAATGACACCACCATAGCCCAAGCTTTCAGCTGCCAGCAGGGCATTTTGTCCAGCAAGAGCCGCATCGACTGAACTAATCAAGAGACCTTCTACACCTTGAGGTTGGAAAGTATCAGTATGAAGCTGGGCTCCCTTTTCTGCACGGTTCAAATCTCCGACAAAGAGAAGGAAAACAGCTGACTGGAGAATGGCTTCTTGAGGCACCAATTCATACAAGGCATCTTTCTTTTCTTGACTTCGCACCACAATCACAGAGTAGGATTGGAAATTCTTCCAAGACGAGGCCATCTGGGCTGCTGTCAGGATTTCAGTCAAGTCTTCCTGAGGAAGGGCTTGCTCTTTAAACCTGCGCACTGAAGTATGAGCCTTCATTAATTTGATTGTTTCTGTCATCGACGGTTCACTCCTTCTAAACGAGTCTCCTCAGCCAAATAACGGATGCGTTCCATGACCCGTCTGGCTTCCCAGGTTTCGTCATTTCCATGCTTCCCTTTAGCAAAATGCTTCTCCAAATCTTCAAAATCGAAATTGGATGTGAAAAAGGTCGGTAAATCCTCCTGCATCCGATATTGAAGAATGACTTGCAGGATTTCATCACGTACCCAAGCTGTTGATTGCTCGGCACCAATATCATCTAAAATCAGAACTTCAGACAGCTTAATCTCATCCACCAAGGTCTTGACATTACCATCACCGATAGCATTTTTGACATCAATGACAAAGCTAGGATAGTGGAGGAGAGTTGATGAAACACCACGTTTTTCTGATAAGTCATGGGCTAGGGCAGCCACCATGAAACTTTTACCTACACCAAAGTCTCCATACAAGTAAAGACCTTTTCGAATAGCTGGATATTGCTCCACGAAGGCTAATAGCTTTTCAAAAACTGGCAAGCGCCCCAAATCATCCAAGTCAACTTGAGCTAAACTAGCTTTCCTGAGACTAGCTGGCAGATTGATTAACTTGAGACGGTTCTTAATAGCCGCTTCTTTTTCAGCTGCGATTAGTTCAGGAGTTTCTTCGTAAGAAACGTCCGCATAGCCATGATTCATAACCAAAATCGGCTTGTAGCCTTTGGCAATATAATCCGTATCCCCACGGAGAAATTTGTCACGCTCGGTAATGTACTGATTAAACTTGGAGATACTGCGATTTAATTCCTCTGGAGTCAAGGATTCTTGCTGGATAAAGGCCGCAACATCAGGGTCCTTCATGATTTTCTGGACCAAATCTTGATAATGAAAACGGCTAGGTTGACGCTTGAGTACGTCTCCGACACTTTCCATCTAATCTCCTCCTTTTTCTAATCGCGCTAATAGTTCTTGTTTTTTACGTTCTAGTTCCAGACGAGTTTCCTCGCTGGTTTCATTTTTATAATCTGGATTGCTCCACTTGGGTACATTGGACTTGGAAGGACTAGGGTTACTGCTTTTTTGAGCCTGACTCTTCTGCCCTCTCTCACGGATACGCAAGACTGCCTCTTCTGCCGAATGAATCTTTTGATAAGCATAGTCATTGGCTACCTTCATGGCATATTTCTCATTGATATTTGCCGAATCCACCTTATTAAAGGTCAATAAGAGAATGATGTTGATGACTTCGTCCAGCAAGCCCAAGCCAGCCATCTGTTGCAAAAGTTCTCTTTCTGTTTGGGTAATGATTCCCTTGCGTGTCTGCTTGATTTCTGCTAAGAACTGCAGGGCAGTTTTACTTTTAGCTTCTTTGATAATAGTTGCTTCCTTAGGACTAAAGTCAGAGGAAACAGGTTTTTGAGCGATTTTTTCCCGCATGCGTTTGGTTGAAATGACTTGGGAAACAGCTGTTGACTTGGCCAATTGATAGGTCTCAAACCAAGTCCATTTCTTCTCCTCCGCAATGGCAAACAGGTTCAAAACATCTGACTGCTCATCCGCAAAACGAAGCCCATCTCGAGCCATGAGCTGACGAAAATGGTCCAAGTCAAAATCGTTGGCCACTTTCTTCCTGATACCAAGGTCTTCTTGACTACCTAGTTCTGCCAAGTCTGGAAAGACTTGATTGAGTGAGACAGGTATTTCGTCTCCATCAGTACTTTCAACTTTCAAATTCTCCACAGCTGTATCGCCAATCTTTTTCTCCAAAAGCCTGCGATAAACAGGATGTTCTAAGAAGTCCTGACTCGAGAGAGGAGCATGGATAGCTAGCTGATAAACGTCCCCCTTTTGATAGAGGGTCAAAAGATTGAAAGCAGATAGGATTTTCAAGGATTTTAAAAGTCTGTCCATCCCAAAGTTGAGATGATTGAGAATGCTTGAAAAGAGGTATTCCTTTCTGCCATTATCCCAAAAACTGATGGTATAAAGATAAAGGCTCAGTGCCTCCTGACCGATAATCGGGAGGTAGCACTGTACCAGAGATGAGGTATCTTGCGACACCCGATTATTCTTTAGATAAGAAAAACGGTCAATTGGCTTCATTTATCTTTCCTTTTTCTTTTTAGAGGACTGGGTGATTTGTTGGAGCAAGCTCTCTAACTCACTGACATCCTTAAAACTACGATAGACGCTGGCAAAACGTACATAGGTAATCTCGTCCAGTTCAGCCAACTCCTCCATGACGAGTGAACCAATGTCCTCACTTTGAATTTCATTTTCATTTCGACCACGGAGTTTCTGTTCGATACGATTGACTACCATGTTGATTTCATCACTTGACACAGGACGTTTCTGGGCTGAGCGGATAATTCCATTAAAGATTTTATCTCTGGAGAACTGTTCTCGTGTGCCATCTTTTTTAACAACCACTAAGGTTCTTTCTTCTACTCGCTCGTAGGTTGTAAAACGGTGCTGGCATTCATCGCACTCACGTCTTCTACGAATGGTGTTCCCTTCTTCTGCTTGGCGACTATCGATAACACTTGACTTGGTAGCCCCACATTTTGGACAACGCATCCTTTCCCTCCTTATCGTTTTCTTTTCATTATACCATTTTTTAAGCGATTCCCAAAACAATTCTTCTTTTTACTTGACAAGTTTTTTGTTTTGTTGTATTATTTAATTAAGACAAAGAGATGACAGAAAGGAGAACAAGATGTCCTGGACATTTGACAATAAAAAACCCATTTATTTACAGATTATGGAGAAAATCAAGCTTCAGATTGTTTCCCATACACTGGAACCCAATCAACAACTTCCAACCGTGAGGGAACTAGCGAGCGAGGCTGGTGTCAATCCCAACACCATCCAAAGGGCCTTGTCAGACCTCGAACGAGAAGGATTTGTCTACAGCAAGCGCACAACTGGACGGTTTGTAACTGAGGATAAGGAGCTGATCGCCCAATCGCGCAAACAACTATCAGAAGAAGAATTGGAACACTTCGTTTCCTCCATGACCCATTTTGGCTATGAAAAAGAAGAACTACCAGGCGTAGTCGGCGATTATATTAAAGGAGTTTAAGCCTATGTCATTACTAGCATTTGAAAATGTATCCAAATCTTATGGAGCAACCCCAGCCCTTGAAAATGTTTCTCTTGACATCCCAGCTGGAAAAATTGTTGGTCTCCTTGGGCCAAACGGCTCAGGAAAAACAACCCTGATTAAACTAATCAATGGCCTCTTACAACCAGATCAAGGACGTGTCCTCATCAACGACATGGACCCAAGCCCAGCAACCAAGGCCATCGTAGCTTATTTGCCTGATACGACCTATCTCAATGAGCAAATGAAGGTCAAAGAAGCCCTAACCTACTTCAAGACTTTCTATAAAGATTTCAATCTGGAACGCGCCCATCATCTGCTTGCAGACCTAAGCATTGATGAAAATAGTCGTCTCAAGAAATTATCAAAAGGAAACAAGGAAAAGGTACAACTGATTTTGGTTATGAGCCGTGATGCCCGCCTCTACGTTCTGGACGAACCCATTGGTGGGGTAGACCCTGCTGCTCGTGATTATATCCTCAATACCATTATCAACAACTACTCCCCAACTTCTACCGTTTTGATTTCTACCCACTTGATTTCTGATATCGAGCCAATCTTGGATGAAATTGTCTTCCTAAAAGATGGAAAAGTCGTCCGCCAAGGTAATGTAGATGATATTCGCTACGAGTCAGGTGAATCCATTGACCAACTCTTCCGTCAGGAATTTAAGGCCTAAGCAAAGGAGATTATTATGTTTTGGAATTTAGTCCGCTACGAATTTAAAAATGTCAACAAGTGGTATTTAGCCCTCTACGCTGCCGTGCTCTTCCTTTCTGCCCTTATCGGGATACAAGCACAATCCTTAATCAAACTACCTGAAAAAAATCTATCTGTTCTACTTGTTTTTCTAGCTACTGTCTTTGGTGGTTTGATGATTACACTTGCGATTTCAACTATCTTCTTGATTATTAAACGATTCAAAGGAAGTGTCTATGATCGACAAGGCTATCTGACTTTAACCTTGCCAGTTTCTGAACACCATATCATCACAGCCAAACTAGTTGGTGCCTTTATCTGGTCTGTGATTAGCACTGCTGTACTAGCTCTAAGTGCTTTTATTGTTCTGACTCTAACGGCTCCAAATTGGTTTGCAACTTCTGACTTGATTCCATTTATAGGAACACACCTTCCTCAACTCTCTCTTATGGGGATATCCTTCCTACTAAATACCATTTCTGGAATCCTCTGCATCTACTTGGCTATTTCCATTGGACAGCTTTTCAATGAATATCGTACTGCACTGTCAATTGTAGCCTACATTGGTATCCAAATCGTCGTTGGCTTTATTGAACTCTTCTATCGTTCTAACCCTGGTTTCTACTTCCCATCAACCTCTGGAGGAGCTGATCAATTCCAGATGGGCATTATCATGACTATTCTGGAAGAAGTTATTCTTATAGCCATCTACTATCTAGGAACTTATCACATCTTGAGAAACAAGGTTAATTTGCAATAGTTTCACAATCAAAAAGGATAACATCTCACCGCAGAGAGGCTATCCTTTTTATTTTATCTCATTTTCTGTCTAACTTTATCTTACAGACAAATTCTTCTAACCAATTAAATAACAAAATCTGATTTAAAGATCTTGTTTAATTTCTCTATTGTGACACTATCATTATATTCCTTACATATTTTCATAGCTTTGGAACATTCTTTTTTACCTAACTCTACTTGATTCATTTTTATGAGATAAATACCTTTTAAAAAAAGTAAATAATTCTTTTCAAAATAATATCCTTGTCTAGTCAGTAAATTGTCTAAATCATCTATAAAAAATTGAGCGCTATCTAATAAATTATTTTTTAATAATAATTCTAAATTAAATAAATATAAAGGAATTACTCTATGTGTTCCCATATCTGTTTTTAAAAAATGTCGTGTTTTCTTGATTACTACTCTATATAGTAAGCTTATGGTCTTAGTATTCATAAAAAACACTGAATTATAGAAAATTTTCAGTTCATACTCCATCCAATTATCTACAGAAAGCAAATACTTGATTAGCTCATTACATTTAGATGCATTGTAAGGAAGGTTTGCAAGGCGATTAATCTGTTGTTCAGCAATCAATTTTATGTGAAAATTGCATAAACTTTTTTCCTGCTTTTGTTTTAGCTCTATTTTCTTTATTAGTTCTTGTAACAAAATGATATCTGAAGAGTTTACAGCATGTTCTAGTTCTTCAAAAAAGCATTCTTTTTTGGAATAATAGCAATGAACTAATTCTTCAAATTCCGAAAATGATATCCCCAGGCGATTTAACAAAATATAAAAATGATCAATAGATAATTTTGTAATCCCATTTTCGAAACGAGAAATAGTTGACTCACTAATCTTATCACAAGCCAAATCTTTAAGACGAAAATTTTTTGAAATACGGATATCCTTTAAAACTGCTCCAAAATTTTCCATACTATTCCTCTTCCATTTCTGCAAAAAATAAAAACTGTTTTTTTATTTGTGATATGATTATATCAAACATAACACAGAAAGGACAATATGATTATGAAAAAAATTTTATTGTCATCAGTTGCTTTATTGAGTCTAGTGGCAACACTACCAGTAAATAATCCAGTTTCTGCTCAAGAATCTATCTCTCCCTAGGCTTATAGTCACTCCAATGGCAGTTGGTTTCAATCGAATGGCCGTTGGTGATATAAACATTCTGGCAGTCCTTACACTAAAACAGGTGAAACATCAACAAGAACAGTACCTATTAGAAGATGTTAATACTATGTAAAAGGTTTTTAGTAAGCAAAACTTTAGCGAAGTTGTTCATTTCTCTGATAAAACAAAAGCTGAGATTATTGCAAATATGCAAGAACTATTTGAATCTTCTAGCAAAAGCGATGTGAAGCACCTTTACTTGTCGGTACAATATCTATTGGTAGCGATAAAACGGTATTTTCAGGTTGGGATTCACTTCAAAATAAAATCATTTCCAATACTAACGGAAAAATCACTTTAGAGGAACTGTATCAATACTCTTATCCTCTAGTCCTTGAAGCTGCATCAAGCAGTAATAAGGAGCAACATGTATCAGTTTATCCAGAAAACAATCAATTTGTTTTATTTCAAAAATAAGGAGTTAAGAAAATGAAAGTATCAAAAAAAATCACATTATTTGGTTTGTCTTTAGCTGGTCTAGCTTTACTGGCTTTCCCTCATTCAGGTCAGGCCTTCGAATTGGAAGAAGAATGGGTTATTAAGGGTGGCGTTAAGTATCAAGATGGCAAAATTCTTCGATTTAATAATGGCCATGAAGTAGATATCAAAGTCTTGGATTTGCCAAAAACTGAGAAAATTGAGTGGACGGTTAGTCTCAATGGTCAAAATCAGACAGTCAATTTCCTAGGTCAAGAAAAGGACAAGTCTATGGTCGGTACAGCGGGGCGTTACCTGAATTTCTATGTACCTTATGGCTATAGAGGAGATATCAAGGTAGAAGCCAAGAGCGGAAATGAAGTAAAGATCTGGTCCACTAAAGTAGTAGATGATGTATATAATGACGGTGGAAAGAGTGGTTACTTCCGTATTGACGAATCAAATGATCAACACACCTACCTTGATGCAAAATGGGACTATCAAACCAAGACCTACACTGCTACCTTACCAGAGACTGTCAATGGTCAAAAAGTATTTGCTTGGGCAGACGACTATGAAGAATTGAAACTTCAAAAACCAGGAGTTATCAGTCATTCCTACAGGGGGGCAGGAGCCTTCAAAATACTTTATCCGATTGTAAAAGCAGAAAGCTGGCTAAAAAAGAATTACAGTGAAAAGTGGTACTATCAAAAACAAGGACAATTAGTTCAAAATGCTTGGGTTAAGGACAAGGGAACTTGGTACTTTATGAATGATAAGGGGATCATGTTCAATCAAACTTGGCTCTATCAAGGTAGCAACTGGTATGCCTTTAAATCATCAGGTGCTATGATTGCTAGCGATTGGCTATATGATAATGGCTCTTGGTATTACCTAAAAGATTCAGGGGCTATGGCGACAGGCTGGGTAAAAGATAGTGGCACTTGGTATTACCTAAACAACTCAGGTTCCATGGCAACAGGCTGGATGAAAGATAACGGCTCTTGGTATTACCTAAAAGATTCAGGGGCTATGGCGACTGGTTGGGTAAAAGATGGAGGTCAGTGGTACTACCTTGCTTCATCAGGTAAGATGCTTCACAATACCTACACACCTGATGGTTACTATGTAGATGCCAGTGGCGCTTGGAAATAATCTAAAGTATACATTTTATTCCATCAGCTATTAGTGTACATGCTCAGACTAAATGTTATCAGAACTGCAAGACAAATCTAGATAATAATACAAAAAGCGAATCGAAACAACGAATTTTGTTTTGTTCGCTTTTTGTTTCAATCTGTTACATTACGACATTGTCATTTAATTGTATATCCACAAAATTTATATTTTTATATGAAGTATTTGAGATAAAGGAGTATAATGACTTTAAAACTAATTACATGTATATCGATAAGGAGGTCAAGTCTTTATGCTGAGAAGATTTGCTACTAAGAAACACCTCGTACTTTACTTCTTTTCTATTGCCGTTATCTGGATGGAAGCAATTATCACGCCAGCCCTTGTTCAGAATATTGTTGCTAGTTTTACCAATCAAGAACTAGGTCTTCTTGGGAAAGTTTTGATTTTAGGAATCCTTGGTAATCTCATTCTATTACTAGGATTAGCTGGGAAACGCTATTACTATGCCCATTTGATTACCGATTTCAAATATGGAATCAAGAGTGCTATTTTCAAGCGATTTTTAAACAGTTATGAGATCGATGAAAAGGATATTTTATCCGACCTAGAAAACGACGTCAAACAACTGGAAGAAAGCTATATTGAGCCAACGGTTATCATTATTTCTTCTCTTGGTTTCACCACTGTGTCCATTCTCTATGCCCTATGGACCAACTTTTATCTGGGCTTGATTTTCATCCTCTTCTACTCCTTTCCTGTGCTCTGTAGCACTATCGGATCTAAGCGCTTGGATTCACTTTCTGAAAAGCGGTCAACTATTAACCAGAGCTACTTATCAAGCTTGACAAATTTTATTGGTGGCAGCCAGCAAATTCGCCATTATCAGGGGCAAGACTTCTTTTTTGCTCGCTACCAAAAGCAATTACAAACCAGTCTGGGTGCCGAAATCAACTATGAAAAGCAACGAACTTTAAACAGTCTTTTTATCAATAGCATCGATGCCTTTTGCTCCGTCACACCTATTGTCATCGGTGGCTTTATGACCTACTATAATTATTTAGATGCGGCTAGTTTTGTGGCCATCTATCTGGTTTCCCATAATATCGGCTATCAATTTCAAGAGTTGGCTTACTTTACCAACACCCGAAAAGCGACTCGAACTCTTCTCAACAAATACCAAAAATTTTTGAACCAGTCTGACTCCATCTCGCCTAGAAGCATAGAAAATATTTTCCCTCTCCAACTTGACAGCATCTCCCTAGAAAAAGAGGGGAATATCCTCCTGTCTCCGATTTCCATACACATCATGCAAGGAGAAAAAATTGCCATTATCGGCGAAAGTGGCTCTGGTAAAACAACCCTGCTCAATATCATTCATGGAGAAGAGACACCAACAAGTGGACAGATTAGCTTTGCTGGTCAAAACCTGTCACGTAAAGAAATCACAAGCTTTAGTTCCTATATCCTCCAAGATAGCCATTACTTTGACACGCTATCTCTGGACGACAATATCCTTCTAGGACTGGATAAAAAACAAGAGACTTTAAATCATATCCTCAAAAAAACAGGATTAGAACATTTGAAAAATCGAATACTCAGCAATGATAGTCTGTCTGGTGCGAGAAACAACGCCTAGAAATTGCTCGCGCCCTCTACCATGATAGCCAACTCATCTTAGCAGATGAGATTAAGGCCAACCTTGACTTGGAAAATAGCAAAAAGATTAGTGACTTGCTCTTCTCCCTACCTCAAACAGTTATTGAAGTCATTCACCACTACACGGAAGAAGACTTAAAACACTACGACCAAGTCATTCACTTAAGCAAAGAAAAATAATACTCTATAACATACGATTTTAAAAAGCAAGGAACCCGAATTCCTTGCTTTTTAACTCAATATCAAACTGGCTACAATGGGGCTGACGAAGACATAGAGAATACCGGTAACACCAATAGCCAAACCACCCATGGCTCCTGCTACAGAGCCGTATCGAAAGGCCGTTCCTGTTCCGACTGCATGCCCTGTTCCTCCAAGAGAAAGCCCGACTGCTACCGGATCGTCAATTTTCAACCACTTCAAAAGGGTTGGACCGATCACACTGGTTAAAATCCCAGTCGCCACTACAACCACCAAGGTCACAGTCGTCAGACCTTGCAATTTTTCTGTAATTCCTACTGCCATGGCGGTTGTTACTGACTTAGGAAAGAGAGAAATGGCTAGGAAAAAGTCCATGCCAAAAATTTTAGCTACAAGGGCTGTGAAAGAGGTATTAATCACTACCGCTAACAGACTACCAAAGAGAATACTGCGAGCATGGTGCTTCATCAAGTGAAAACTCTTATATAGTGGAATCCCTAGAGCCACGGTCGATGGGACAATCAAGTTATTCAGATAAACCCCACCTTGGTAGTAATCTTGGTAAGAAATACCCGTCATTTTTAGAAAGATGATAATGAAAACAGCTGACAAAAGCAAGGGCGTTGTCAATGGATGGGGAAAACGTCTGTAAATCAGCATTCCCACTAGATAAGCTAGGATAGACAGGGCTATCCCGAACAGGGGATTGGAAACAAATTCACTCATTTGGCATCTCCTTTCTCATAATCTCCCTCAAACCGTCGCTTGATGAACTGAACCACCAAGGCAATAAGGATAATATTGATAACAGCCGCAAAAAAGACAATCAAAACGATAGGCAAGAGATAGGGAGCAATCACATCAAACTTTTCCATGATTCCCACTGCTGGAGGCAAAAAGAGAATGGTCATATTGGCCAGCAAGAAATTCCCGACCATGTTGACATGTCTGGTTCTCAGCCACTTAAATTGTAGGGCTAGAAAGAGAATAATCAAACCAATAATACTGCCTGGAATAGGCAAATGAAAGAAACTGGAAATCCCCTCTCCGATTAGAGAAATCACAAAGAGAATCATTAATTGAACATATAATTTCATCCTAAACTCCACGAAATAGACTTCTTGCATACCAGTTTACTCTTTTTTCAGAAAATTTCAAGGAAATGCACAAGAGTTGATGAAAGTTTGAGAAGAAAAGGGATACAGACAATTCTTGACTTGTGAAAACAGCGTAATTTAGGATAAAAGATTCAGTGTCTTTCTTGCCAGCTTTCTTGAAAAGTAGTATAATTATTGCATGCGCAATCATCTTGTGATACAGAGACTGTCCGTGAATGGACTTTCTTCTATTTATGACTCTAAAAAGAAAGGAGATACTATGACCTATTTGGAAAAATGGTTTGACTTCAATCGGCGTCAGAAAGAAATCGAAAGTCTCTTGGAAGATACCATTGCTCAGCAGAGCAAACAAAGTCTGACCTTGAAAGAGTTTTACCTGCTCTACTATCTGGACTTGGCTCAAGAAAAGTCTCTACGCCAGATTGACCTGCCAGATAAACTTCATCTGAGCCCGAGCGCTGTTTCTCGGATGGTGGCTCGCTTGGAAGCTAAAAATTGCGGTCTACTCAGTCGCAGATGTTGCGATCAAGATAGGCGCTCTAGCTTTATCTGCCTGACAAATGATGGGCAAAAGACACTAACCTCGCTACAAAAGGCTGTCGAAGAAAGCTTGGAAACTGGTTTGGATTTCTTGATTTAAGATGATTTTAGAAAAAAGTTGCGTGCGCAATCATTTTTCTTGACATTCTCTTTTACAAGGAGTAAAATAAAGTCATCATTAAACAAAGGAGTTTTTAAAATGATTGAAATTACCTATCTAGATGCCAGCAAGAACGAAAGAACTGTGACTTTCGAGTCTTATGAAGATTTTGATCGTTCACAACAAGCTTGCCTTATCGGCGTCGCAGACTACTACCCTGTCCAAAAATTAACTTACAACGGTCATGATTTGGACTACCATGGAACTTATGGAGATGTCTTCTTCTATCTCATGAAACAAGATTTAAGCCAATATAACTAAAAAAGGAGAAATACAATGGCAAAAGCAATTACAGATGCAACATTCGAACAAGAAACAAAAGACGGTTTGGTCTTAGTAGACTTCTGGGCAACTTGGTGTGGTCCATGTCGTATGCAAGGTCCAATCTTGGATAAATTGTCTGAAGAACTTTCAGAAGATGTCTTGAAAATCGTTAAAATGGACGTTGATGAAAATCCAAATACAGCTCGTGCTTTTGGAATCATGTCTATCCCAACTCTTCTCTTCAAAAAAGACGGCCAAGTGGTAAAACAAGTTGCTGGTGTTCACACAGCAGAACAAATCAAGGCCATCGTTGCTGAATTGAGCTAATCATACTAGAGACCAAGTACTTTATTTGGTCTCTTTTTTCTTGCCCTTTGCCATTTTTCAAAAAATATGCTAGACTGTAGGTAGAATATTACGATGTTTGGGACATGCCATCGCTAAAAAAAACCTCTACTTGGTATTTTTTAGCTCCCTCATGGGAGCTTTTTGCGTGCTCTGAACATTTCCCATTTTGGAAGGAGTACTATGAAACGTCAATCAGCCTTGGTCGTCTTTAGTGGCGGTCAAGATTCTACAACCTGCCTCTTCTGGGCTAAAGAACACTATGAAACAGTCGAAGCTGTCACCTTTGCCTACGGTCAACGTCATCATCTCGAAATTCAAGTTGCCCAGGAAATCGCTAAGGAACAAGGCATTCGTCATCACATCCTAGATATGTCTCTGCTGGGACAAATCACTGAAAATGCCTTGACCTCTGATCTAGAGATTGAGCAAAAAGATGGGGAGGTTCCCAATACCTTCGTTGACGGTCGCAACCACCTCTTTCTGTCCTTTGCGGCAGTTCTTGCCAAGCAACGAGGCATTAAAGATATCGTGACAGGTGTCTGCGAGACAGACTTCTCAGGCTACCCCGATTGTCGGGATGTCTTTGTCAAATCTCTTAATGTTACCCTCAACCTGGCTATGGATTACGACTTCGTTATCCAAACACCTCTCATGTGGCTAGACAAGGCTGAAACTTGGGATTTAGCCGACCAACTCGGTGCCTTTAACTATGTTCGTGAAAAGACCTTAACCTGCTACAACGGGATTATCGGAAGTGGCTGTGGAGATTGCCCAGCCTGCCACCTACGTCAACATGGTTTAGATGTTTATCTCTCACAGAAAGGAGAGGCCTAATGTTTTTTGCACCCAAAGAAATCAAACAGGAAACCGGAGAGTCTCTTGTCTACAATCCTCACAGAACCTTGGTATCAAAAGAGTTTACCTTCGATGCTGCCCACCACCTCTTTCACTATGAGGGAAAATGCAAATCCCTGCACGGCCACACCTATCATCTGCAGATTGCTGTCAGTGGACTTTTAGATGAACGTGGCATGACCTACGACTTTGGAGACATCAAAGCGATCTACAAGAACTTCTTAGAGCCCCACTTGGATCATCGCTATCTCAATGAAACCCTGCCCTATATGAACACGACTGCTGAAAATATGGTTTACTGGATTTTCCAAACCATGAGTCAAGAGTTGCCCGACGAACGCGGTATCCGTTTGGAATACGTTCGCCTCTATGAGACTCCGACTGCCTTTGCAGAGTTTAGACGGGAGTGGTTAGATGACTAGAGAACGTGTCCTCAAACTACCAGTTCTAGAAATTTTTGGCCCAACCTTTCAAGGTGAAGGTCGTGCTATCGGGCAAAAAACCATGTTTGTCCGCACTGCTGGTTGCGACTACCACTGCGATTGGTGCGACTCTGCCTTTACTTGGGATGGTTCTGAAAAACCGACTCGTATGACAGCTGATGAAGTCATTGCTGCCTTGGATAAATTGGGGAGCTACGACTACGTCACCCTATCTGGGGGAAATCCTGCTATCCTAGCAGCCAACATGGCCGAATTGGTCACCAAGCTCAAGGAACGTGGTGTCACCCTTGCTGTCGAGACTCAAGGTTCTCGCTGGCAAAATTGGTTAAAAGATATCGACCAGATCACTCTCAGCCCCAAACCTCCTTCATCCAAGATGGAAGTCAACTTTGAAACCTTGGACTTTATCGTTTCCCAATTGGATCCAGACAAGGTCACCTTTAAAATTCCTGTCTTTGACGATGCAGATTTGGCCTTTGCCAAAGGCATACAAGAACGCTACCAACCAGATGTTCTCTTTTTATCGGCTGGAAATCCTGAGCCCAAGGCCACAGGCAATATTATCCAAGACCAACTAGATCGACTCAAAGAACTCTGGGAACGCATCGCTGCCGACGATAGCTGGGGCAATGTCCGCGTCCTTCCTCAACTGCATACCCTCCTCTACGATAATCAACGTGGTGTTTAAAATTAGAAAGAAAAAAATCATGTCACAACAAGAAGAAATGAAAAACCTCAGCCTACTGGGCAACAAAGAAACCAACTACATTTTTGACTATCAACCAGAAATCCTCGAATCCTTTGACAACCGTCATGTGGAAAATGACTATTTCATCAAATTCAACTGCCCTGAATTTACCTCACTGTGCCCTATTACTGCTCAGCCAGACTTTGCGACCATTTATATTTCCTACATTCCTGATAAGCTCTGTGTCGAGTCAAAATCCCTCAAACTCTATCTCTTTAGCTACCGAAATCATGGGGATTTCCACGAAAACTGTATCAACACCATCGGGAAAGACTTGGTCAACTTGCTAGACCCTCGCTATTTAGAAGTCTGGGGAAAATTCACTCCGCGTGGGGGCATTTCAATTGACCCCTACTACAACTACGGTAAGCCTGGAACTAAGTATGAAGGCTTGGCAGAACAACGCCTCTTCCAACACGACCTTTATCCAGAGAAAATTGACAACCGCTAAACAGATAAGAAAAAGCCCTGTTCCTCAAAACGAGGAGCAAGGCTTTTTGAGTTTCAATTATTCGGCTCTATAATATTTGTAGTGGGTAAATCCCCTATGGATATTATGAAGCCTATTTTGTTGTAGAAAAAAAGTCCCATAAGATCTATAATGAAAAGCAACCAAACCATCATTAGAAAGAATCCCATGGAACAATTATATTTTATCACAAAACTTCTTGATATCAAAGACTCAAATATCCAAATTATAGATATCATCAATAGGGATACCCACAAAGAAATCATCGCTAAATTGGATTATGAGGCTCCATCTTGCCCTGAGTGCGAAAGCCTAATGAAGAAATATGACTTTCAAAAACCGTCGAAAATTCCTTATCTTGAAACGACTGGTATGCCTACTAGAATCCTCCTTAGAAAACGTCGTTTCAAGTGCTATCATTGCTCTAAAATGATGGTGGCTGAGACTTCTCTCGTCAAGAAGAATCACCAAATCCCTCGTATCATCAACCAAAAGATTGCCCAGAAGCTAATTGAAAAGACTTCTATGACCGACATTGCTCATCAGTTGTCTATTTCAACTTCAACTATCATTCGCAAACTCAATGACTTTCAATTTAAGCATGATTTTTCTCGCCTTCCACAGATTATGTCCTGGGACGAATATGCCTTTACAAAAGGAAAAATGAGTTTCATTGCGCAAGATTTTGACAATCTCAATATCATCACTGTTCTTGAAGGTAGAACACAAGCTATCATAAGAAATCATTTTCTGCGTTACAATCGCGCTGTTCGTTGTCAGGTGAAAATCATTACTATGGATATGTTTAGCCCTTACTATGACTTGGCTAAACAGCTTTTTCCGTGTGCTAAAATCGTTCTTGATCGCTTTCACATTGTTCAACATCTTAGCCGTGCTATGAGTCGTGTGCGTGTTCAAATCATGAATCAATTTGAACGAAAATCCCATGAATACAAGGCTACCAAGCGCTACTGGAAGCTCATCCAGCAGGATAGTCGGAAACTCAGTGATAAGCGTTTTTATCGCCCTACTTTTCGCATGCACTTAACCAATAAAGAGATTCTAGACAAGCTTTTGAACTATTCAGAAGACTTAAAACACCACTACAATCTCTATCAACTCTTGCTTTTTCACTTTCAGAATAAGGAACCGGAGAAATTTTTCGGACTCATTGAGGAAAATCTAAAGAAAGTTCATCCTCTTTTTAAGACTGTCTTTAAAACCTTTCTAAAGGACAAAGAGAAAATCGTCAATGCCCTTCAGTTACCCTATTCTAATGCCAAATTAGAAGCAACCAATAATCTCATCAAACTTATCAAACGCAATGCCTTTGGTTTTCGGAACTTTGAAAACTTCAAAAAACGGATTTTTATCGCTCTGAATATCAAAAAAGAAAGGACGAAATGTGTCCTTTCTCGATCATAGCTTTTCTTCAACCCACTACAGTTGACAAAGAGCCAATTATTCTTCTGTTCCAAGACAGTTTTTAGCAACAAGTGCTGCAAGAACACCACCAACGATTGGGGCAAGGATGAAAATCCATACTTGTTGAAGAGCTGCGCCACCTACCAAGACAGCTGGTGCCAAGCTACGTGCTGGGTTAACTGAAAGTCCAGTGATGTTCAATCCAACAAGGATCATAGCCATCAATGACAAACCGATTACCAAACCAGCAATCGCGCCATTGCCCTTGCTTGCTGATGTCACAGTCATGATAACCAAGACAAACAAGAAAGTTGCGATGACTTCAAACAAGAAACCACCAAAGACAGTGACTCCGTTTGCCAAGGCATTTTCACCAAGACTTGCAGTTGACATCCCTGAATTTGCCAAGAGGAAAAATACAGATCCAGATGCAAGGAAAGCACCAACCACTTGACCAAGAATGTAGTTTACAAGCTCTGAAGATGACAAACGTTTGTTTACAAACATAGCGATAGAAACAGCTGGGTTCAAGTGAGCACCTGAAACAGTTCCGATTGAGAAGGCTGCGACTACGATTGCCAAACCAAAAGCAAGAGCAATCCCAAGGTGTCCAAGACCTTCAACACCATTTCCAAAAACAACAGCTCCTGTTCCGATGAACACAAGCATGAACGTACCGATTAACTCAGCAACAAATTTTTTCATTTTCTTTCTCCTTTTTTCAAAAACTAGATACTAGTCTATCAAAAGTAAGAAAGGGTTTCAAGAAAATTGTTTGGAAATTTCACATATGTTGCAATATTGTTTTCAAAATTTGTATATTTTTTATATTTTTAATGTATTGCAATTAATTATAAATCTCTATATTTGATGGTTATACTATACTGAATAAAATGAGAGTTTGTATGAATCTTTTTAAATAGCACAGAACTCTCTATTTAATCCATTCCCCATTGTAATTGACATGATATCCATCAGGGGTAGTTATATTGACTGCTAACGCGCCAGAACTGTAAGCATAATACCATTTCCCTGAAACAGTGAACCATCCAGTTTGCATAGAGCCTGAGCTATTCAAATAATACCATGAGCCACTTGATTTGACCCATCCTGTTTGCATATCCCCTGAACCACTGAGATAATACCACGAACTACCTGATTGAACCCATCCAGTCTGCATCCAACCCGAGCGATCAAAATGATACCATTTTCCATTGATTAGCTCCCATCCATTAGATGTATAGGAACCATTGTTATGTCTATACCACCAACGGCCAGATGATTGAATCCAACTTCCTGTTGAAGCCACTTTTTGTTTTAACAATAAATATTGTTTATATGCTTCAGATACTTTCGTGTATTCCTTTTTAGCAGCCTCTTTTTTAGCATTAGCAAGTTTTAATTTAACATTGGCATTATCGAGTGCTTTTTTAGATTCTTCAAGTTTTTGTTTAGCACTAATTAAACGTTTTTTAGCATCCTGGAGATTTTTCGGAGCATTTTTGAGATTTGTAACATATTGATGTGCTGTATCCAACTCTTTTTTAGCATTTTTAAGTGATTGTTCAGCAGTCTTAACGAATTTTATTTTATCGTTTTTGACTCCTTTCAATCGATTTAGTTCAGTCTCTTGTTTCAAAAACTCAGTTTTAGCAGCACTCAGCAAAGTTTGTTGTTTACTCAATTCTGCTTGTGATGATTTCAAAACGTTTAACTTAGCTTCATTTTGTTTTGTCAAATCCACAAGACGTTTTTTAGATTTGTCTAGTTCTTTTTTATCTTTATCTAAAGTCGTTTTAGCAATGGTGAGGTTATTGTTTAGAGACGATAGTTTTTCATTTGCCACAGTCTCTTCATTTCTTTGTTTTCGATTAAAATTATCTAAAGCTTCTTTCGCTTTAGTATAGGCTGGATTTTTAGGATGTGTGATTTCATTCCAAACATAACGGAAAGTTATTTTAGGCAAGAATTTTACTCGTTTCCCATTAAAGTAAAATTCGCTATAATCTGGATTACTATCTTTATTTTCTGCTCTTGCTAAAAAATAACTACTATACCCTTTAGCTCCAGAAGGAAGTATTCCATAAACATCTTTATTCTCACTAATAAATGTTAATACTCCATAATTTCCATAGCTTGTTTTTTCGCTAGAGGATGCTCCGACAGCCATCCCTGTCCCAGAAGCTGCAAGCAATGGAATTCTATGACCATAGTTAAATGTATTTGCTTCTTTAGGATCTGACGAGCCATATGCTGAGGCATTGTTGTAGTCATTAAAGTAGCTTAAAACCTCTTTATAAGCAAGTTCTTTTTCACTTAACAGGCTCTTTTCTGGAACGGAACCAGCTGTAGCGTTTTCTGTTGCATCCTTAAAACCAAAATCTTGATTTTTTAATTTTGTATCATGTGACAATTCATTTTTTGCCACCATTTCATCCGCTCTTGCTTTTCCATATCTCAAAGCCTTGTCAGTCACAGGTGGCACTGGAATATCAATACCATTGATTCTACGCAACTCGATTAAGTAGTTACGAACTTCTTCAGAAACCTTTTTATAATCGACAACATGAGGTGTTCTAAGGTAATCTTTGGATTTTACTACAATTGTTTCTGTTCTTTCTCCATTAAAATTCACATCTTCGTTCGCAGCAACATAAAGGGTCTTTCCATCTCTTCCTACAAAAGTTTTTTCCTTAAGTGGAGGAGTCTTGGAATCACTCTCGTTAACAGAATTTGATTGAATCTCGTGAGGGACTGTAACTGTTAAAAACTCATTCCCAGCTGATTTTAAATTCTTTTCAAGAGTAGAACGGTTCTTATTTCCTCTTTCTACAAGTGCTTTTCTTTCTTGTTGTGCTTTTGAGAACTCACTAGTTAAAGAACTCACTTTAGCTTGGTCAGCTTTCACCTTCGCATCCAATTTCCCAGTTGCTTGCTGAACATCACGTAATGTATTCCAATCAAAAGAATTCTCTGCTACCCTTACTTTGTCTTGTGCCTTTTTTACGTCTGCTGCTCTTTGATCAATCTGAGTTTTTGCCTTATTCACAACTGTTTGTTGGTTCTCGACACTTGTCTGAGCTTGTTTCTCACCTTGTTTTGCTCCAGCCAAATTTTCTTCGGCTTTCTTGACAGTTACTTGTTTTGCGGCAAGATCCTTTTCTGCATTTTTAATTTTCTCAGGTGTAGCTTGCTTAGCAAATTCTTGAGCTTGTTTCAAAGCGTCATCTGCTTTGTTCTTATTTGTTACAGCAGATGCATACTCTTGTTGCGTTTTATCAACAATCTTCTGAGCATTCTTTTCTTCTTCAATTGCTTTGTTTAGTTTGACTTCTGCATTTTTAACGTCCGATTCCGTCACTTCTGCCTTTTTTATTTCAACTTGAGTAGCATTAACTTTGCTAGATTTTTCGTTTATTGATTCATCTGCTTTTACGTGATTAGTAAAACCAGTTGCCATTGCTGTTGCCAGACCCAAACCAAGCAATACTTGTTCCTTTTTCATTAATCTAACCTTTCTTTTTAAACGTTTACATTTTATATTTTACCATATATTTCTATATTTTTCAATTCTACTATCAGTTCTCTTTTCTATATTTTTTAAGAATTAGGATATTCTTAGAAGTTGTTTATAAATCTATACCTTGCATCTATAATTACATAAAACAACTTAACTATAAATTGTAATATATAGCTCCCCATCAATTTCTTAACTATAATAAAATCAACCAAAAACAGTACATAATGTGGTATAAGCTTTTTATGGCATATTCAATAGATTTTCGTAAAAAAGTTCTCTCCTATTGTGAGCGAACAGGTAGTATAACAGAAGCATCACACTTTTTCCAAATCTCACGTAATACCATTTATGGCTGGTTAAAACTAAAAGAGAAAACAGGAGAGTTAAACCATCAAGTAAAAGGAACAAAACCAAGAAAAGTTGATAGAGATAGACTCAAAAACTATCTTACTGACAATCCAGACTCTTATTTGACTGAGATAGCTACTGAATTCGGATGTCACCCAACTACCATTCACTATGCTCTCAAAGCTATGCTCTCAAAGCTATGGGGTACACTCGAAAAAAAGAACCACACCTACTATGAACAAGACCCAGAAAAAGTAGCCTTATTTCTTAAAAATTTTAATAGTTTAAAGAATCTATCACCTGTTTATATTGATGAAACAGGATTCGATACTTATTTTTATCGAGAATATGGTCGCTCATTAAAAGGCCAGCTAATAAGAGGTAAAGTATCTGGAAGAAGATATCAGAGGATTTCTTTGGTTGCAGGGCTAACAAATGGTTAGTTAATCGCTCCAATGACTTACGAAGAGACGATGACGAGCGACTTTTTTAAAGCTTGGTTTCAGAAGTTTCTCTTACCAACATTAAACAAACCATCAGTTATTATTATGGATCATGCAAGATTCCATAGAATGGGTAAGCTAGAGCTCTTATGTGAAGAATTTGGGCATAAACTTTTACCTCTTCCTCCCTACTCACCTTAGTACAATCCTATTGAGAAAACATAGGCCCATATCAAAAAGCACCTCAAAAAGGTATTACCAAGTTGTAATACTTTTTTCGAGGCTCTTTTGTCTTATTCTTGTTTCAATTGACTATAAATTCAGTCATATAGAAAATAAAAAGGATTATTAGTAATACCGATTCCGTTATTAATTCTGCTTTACAATTACGATACTCAACACTTTTCTTGACAATCACTACAAATAAAACCAAAGTCCCACTAGCATCATTCTAGAACAACCTCTCTATCCCCTTACTCTCCCAACTGGGCACTGTAGGAGATAATCTGGTCAACTGTGTCAGACAAGAACTGAATCGTATCACGAAGTGGTTTATCTGTTGAGATATCCGCTCCGATAATCATAGCTGACTCAAGCGGTGTCTTGCTACCACCTGATTTGAGGAGATTGAGCCAGTCCTCAGCTCCAGTTTCTGAATGTTTCAGATGAAGGTAACCCGCAGTCGAGATGACTAGTCCTGCTGAGTAGGTATAGCTATACAAGCCCATGTAGTAGTGAGCTTGGCGCATCCAAGTCAAAGCCGCATCGTCGTCAATTTCAATGGCATCTCCCCAAAAATCGGTCAAAACTTCCTTCATAATGCTGTTGAGTTTGCTTGCTCCGAAAGTTTCTCCTTCTTCAATCAATGTATACACCTTACGCTGGAAGGCTGCTTCCAAAAGGTGAGTGATAAAGTTATGGAAGTAGGTGTCTGTCAAGCGGTGAGCAAGAGCGAAGCGTTTTTGACGAGGGTCGTCAGATTGGCGCTCCAAGTAATCACTGAGAAGTAATTCATTGAAAGTTGACGGTGCTTCAACATAGTAGGTAGACATGTGAGCGTTGAAATAGCTTTGGTGATTATCTGAAAAGATGAATTGACCAGAATGCCCGATTTCATGAATCAAGGTATAAACATCGCTCAAACGACCTGTCCAGCTCATGAGGACATATGGATGCACGCGATATGGGTCCGCCGCATAACCACCAGAATCCTTGCCACTATTGGCAGCAAAGTCCACCCAGCGCTCTTCTTGATAGCGAGCAACTTCCTGACAATATTCTTGCCCCAAAGGTTCTACCGACTTCATGACCAAATCATAGGCATCGTCAATAGTCACTTCAGGATTAAGGGCGCTATCCAAGTCCAATTTCCAGTCTGCAAAGGTCATCTTTTCAAGACCATTGACCTTAGCAACATGTTTGAGGTATCTCTGAGCAACTGGCGCAAAATCCTTCATGATGAGATCAATCTGACGATCAAACATAGCACGGTTCACTTCTTGCTCAGCCAGGAGATAATCAAAGACTGAGTCGTAACCCTTCATATCTGCTAGTAGTTTTTCAGACTTGACTTGGGCTAGATAGGCTGCAGCGGCAGTATTTTGGTGCTTACGAAGTCCTTCTGAGAAGGAACGGAAAGATTTCTCACGAACCTCAGCATCCTCATGATTTTGGTAGAAATTTTCATAGGTCACAAAGCTATTTTTGTAGGTCTTGCCATGGGCTTCGAAGTCAGCCATTTCAAAATCCCCAGCTCGCATCTTAGTATAAATATCCTGTGGACTGTAGAAAACTTCACCGAGATTGGTCAAGGCCTTCTCCACATCAGCCCCAAGATAGTGGGCTTTTTTGATTTTGGCCTGACGAATGGCTGCCGTCAAGTGAGGTAACTCACCCAGACGATCCAAGACTTCCTCTTCTGCTGCCACCAAGGCATCGTCAAAAAAAGTCAAGGCTACGCTGGCGTCTGTTTCAAATTCCATCCCAGCTTGGGCAATGTTAGCAAATTCGTCATTGCTATAGTCTGTCGTCTGCGGCATAAAACCATAGTTGACAATATGGCTCATCTGAATGTAGATTTGTTCCAATTCCGCAAAGGCCTTTTCAAAATCCTCAAAAGTATGAAGATTGCCCTTGTAATCACGGCTAAACTGGTTGATGTCTTCGCGAGCCTTCTCGATTGCACGCAAGAAATCCTCACGGTCTTGGTATAGGGCTGTTAAATCCCAAAGTTCCTTCTCTGGAAATTCTGAACGGTGTTTTTGTTCCATTTTCTTCCTCTTATTTCTCTAATTCTAATAAAACACTAAGGGCTGATAAAGCGTAAAGTGGTGCTGTTTCTGCTCGCAAAATACGAGGACCTAGGCCTGCCAAAACGGCTCCCTTAGCTTCAAAACTTTCGATTTCTGCAGGTGAGAGACCGCCTTCTGAACCAAAGATAAAGAGCAGTTTTGCTCCTTTTTCAAGACCAGAGACCGCTTGCAAAAGTGCAGCGGCTTCTCCTTCTTTTGCCGACTCTTCATATGCCACTACGATAGAGTCAAACTGGTCAAACTGAGCTAGAAAATCTGCTTTTTTCTCGAAAAGCTGAATACTTGGAACAATATTACGCTTGCTTTGTTCTGCTGCTCCAAGGGCAATTTTTTCTAGTTTTTCAACCTTTTTATCCAATTTCTTGCCATCCCATTTGGCGACCGACCAATCGGCAGGAAAGGCCCAGATTTGACTGGCACCCAGTTCGGTTACTTTTTGAGTGATAAACTCCAGCTTGTCTCCCTTGGGAAAGCCAGATGCGATGGTCACCTGGATTGGTAATTCCACGTTGTCAGCTAACTTTTCAACCAACTCAAACTGACGATTTTCAACATCCAAGACGCGCGCCAAACGCTTGATACCATCATCAAAGACTAAGGTCACCTCATCATCTTCTTTCAAGCGCATAACCTGAAACATATGCTTGCTGGTTTCCTTGTCCTCGATGGTGACAGGAGAGACTGCACTCCCCTTGACAAAATACTGCTGCATGCTAGCCTCCAATCACACCTGAAATATCCTTGGTTTTCTTAAAGACACAGGCATTCCATTCCCCTTGAACCATGTGGGTTTCAAGGAAAAATCCAGCTGACTCAGCCGACTCGCGCACCATGTCCCACTTGTCCTTAATAATTCCACTCATGATGAGGTAGCCTTCATCCTTGACCAAGCGATAAGCATCATCCGTCAGATGAACGAGGATATCCGCCAAGATATTAGCCACAATCACATCTGCCTCAATCTCAACTCCCTTAAGCAAGTCTCCTGCTGCTACATGGATGTTTTCCATACCAGGGTTTAGCTCAATATTTTCTTGAGCGACTCGAACTGCTACATCATCCAGATCATAGGCGAAGATTTCCTTGGCACCTAGTAGTGAGCTAGCGATAGAAAGGACACCTGATCCAGTTCCCACATCGATTACCGTTTCTCCACCACGGAGAACCTGCTCCAAAGCAAAAAGGCTCATCTTAGTAGTTGGGTGGGTTCCTGTCCCGAAGGCCATACCAGGATCCAGCTTGATAATCTTTTCCCCAGCAGTCGCCTCATAGTCTGTCCAAGACGGCACGATAGTCAAGTCATGAGTAATTCGAGCTGGCTCATAGTATTTCTTCCAGTTGTCTGCCCAGTCTTCCTCAGCCAAGGCAGTCGTCCCCATTTTGACCTCTCCCAAATCCATAAAATCTTTCAATTCTGATATGCGAGCCTGCAAGTTCGCCTCAACCTCTTCCACATCCACCGTTTCAGGGTAATAGGCTGTCACAACGATTTCTTCTTGCTGCTCAACCTCTGGGAAAATCTCGCCGAAGCGGTCAACATTTCCCACATAGTCCATACTATCTTCGATCGCAACACCTTGCGCTCCCAGCTCAATCAAGAGATTGGAAACTAACTCCTCCCCCTCACGCTTAACTGTAACTTTTAACTCTTGCCATGTTTCCATATTTAAGATACCAAGCCCGTAAAACACAAAACCAAAATAGGAACTTCTCTGAAGACGCTTGTGTCTAAAAGAAGTTTATCTTTTTGGCACAGTGTTTAGGGCGGGTTCAGTTTAGAAATTTAACTGAACCATCCTTTCTAATCACTTACTTTTAAATAATCTTTTAATCTCTCTTGCAACTGAGGTACAACTTGACTGGAGCTAAGAAATTCCTCGACATTCATCAGCTGATAGCCCTGTCCTTCATCTCCAAAGGTGATACTGTCAAACTGATCCTGACTTAACTGACCGACTAGAAATACAGATTGTTTATCCGCAAAAAGCATACTTGGATAAACCTTACTCCAAAGCAGATAATCCTCAGTCAGATGAATTCCCAGTTCTTCATAAACTTCACGCGCCACGCACTCAAAAGGACTTTCATCACCTTCACGTCCACCGCCTGGAAGTTCCCACATGTTGGGCCAGGGAATGCTTGTCTTATCATCGCGTAAGATAGTCAGGAGCTTATCCCCACAAAACAAAGCAATCTTACAGCCTGTGAAATCAGAAATTTCTAGTTCCATGTCAAACTCCTAGTATCTCGGATAAGGATAAAACTCTCCCTCTTCCAAGCCGACTTTTCCTTCTTCAAAGACTTCTTGGTTCCATTCCATGACGAATTCTTCTGCTTCTGGGTCTTCCAAAAAGTCCATGAGGGCATCTAGTCCAACCTCGGCAGTATCTTTGAGGAATAGCGCAAAATAAGCTAAGAATTCGCGGGAAAATCCTTTTTTAGGCAAGTAAGGGATGACAGTCAAATAGTCTTCCTCATTGACTGTTGATTTAGCAGGATTGTAAAAAAGCACTGCTTCTTCAAAGAGGATATCTTCTGATGAAACCTCTCCGTCTTCATCCACCATCTCCACGCCTGCAGCATTTTGCGCTTCTAACAAAAAACTCACTTCAACCGCGTGGTTGCGCTTATCCCAACTAATCTCAAAGTCAAAAGGAAAATTCTTCTCCAACTCTTCCTCTAAAACATCTAAAAATCCGTATGTTGCCATTTTGTCCTCTTTCTATGCGACTCTTTAATCGCCCCGATTGCTCGGAAATATGCTAAAATAGATACTACCATCTTACCACATATACATCAGAAAATCCACGTTAGAAAGGACTGCTATGCCAGACAATCTCGCGCTTCGCATGCGCCCTAAAACCATCGACCAGGTCATCGGTCAGGAACATCTGGTCGGACAAGGAAAAATCATCCGCCGCATGGTAGAAGCCAACCGCCTGTCCTCCATGATTCTCTATGGCCCTCCGGGAATCGGCAAGACCAGTATTGCCTCTGCCATCGCAGGGACTACTAAGTATGCCTTTCGAACTTTCAATGCGACAGTAGATAGTAAAAAACGACTGCAAGAAATTGCGGAAGAGGCTAAATTCTCTGGTGGTCTCGTCCTATTACTAGACGAAATCCATCGTCTTGACAAAACCAAGCAAGACTTTCTTTTGCCACTCTTAGAAAGTGGTCTGGTCATCATGATTGGAGCTACAACTGAAAATCCTTTCTTCTCTGTCACTCCTGCCATTCGTAGCCGTGTTCAAATTTTTGAGTTGGAACCTCTGTCTAACCAAGACGTCAAAGAGGCCTTGCAGATAGCTCTAAGTAATCCTGAGCGTGGTTTTGATTTTCCAGTAGAACTAGATGAAGATGCGCTGGATTTCATCGCAACCTCTACAAACGGAGACCTGCGCTCCGCCTTTAACTCACTGGATTTGGCAGTTCTCTCTACCCCTGAGAATGACGAGGGCATACGCCATATCACTCTAGACATCATGGAAAATAGCCTGCAGCGGAGCTACATTACCATGGACAAGGATGGGGATGGACATTACGACGTACTCTCAGCCCTGCAAAAGTCCATACGAGGTTCGGATGTAGATGCCAGTCTCCACTACGCAGCACGCTTGATTGAGGCTGGTGATTTGCCTAGTCTCGCTCGTCGCTTGACTGTTATCGCCTATGAAGATATCGGTTTGGCCAATCCTGAAGCCCAGATTCATACCGTAACTGCTCTGGAAGCTGCCCAAAAGATCGGCTTCCCAGAAGCCCGCATTCTCATTGCTAATGTCGTGATTGATTTGGCCCTTTCTCCAAAATCCAACTCAGCCTATGTAGCTATGGATAAGGCACTTGCCGACCTCAAAACATCAGGGCACTTGCCTATTCCACGACATCTGCGTGATGGTCATTACAGTGGAAGCAAGGAACTGGGGAATGCCCAAGACTATCTCTATCCACACAACTATCCTGGAAATTGGATTAAACAAGACTATCTGCCAGAAAAAATTCGCAATCATCACTATTTCCAAGCAGAAGATACTGGTAAATATGAACGGGCTTTGGCTCAAAGAAAGGAAGCTATCGACCGTTTGCGAAAAATCTGAAATCCTTTTCAAAAAATTGAGCTTTCCTCTTGATTTTTTTTGAAAAAGTGGTATCATATAAACATAGAAACGCTGTGGTGTACGACTTCACACTTAAGTGTTGACCGACTATTTTTTGTATTATTAGGGAAACAAAAGTCTTCTAACAGCATGTAGGCCGTCTCACACGGAAACAGCTTCAGTTAGAGCGAGTTGCCCACCTGCTTAATTGCGCGGGTTCAATACAAACCGTGAAGTTTCGGCACCAATACAGCTTTTTTCTTTGCCTCCTTAGCTCAGCTGGCAGAGCAGCGGACTCTTAATCCGTGGGTCACAGGTTCGATCCCTGTAGGGGGCATCTAAATACAACAGGAAAAAGCCCTGTAAATCAAGGCTTTTTTTGCTTGTCTATAACTGATTTACCCCATCATTTGTCCCACATTTTAAATCTATCTTTTCTTTTTGAATCAAATTACATCTTTACAAATAGTGTAAAGCCAGTTACTTTTGCTTTGATGCCATACAATATTTTCATGTAGAGAAGACAAATTTTATCTTCTCTTTTTATTTTCAAAATAATAAAAACTGATTTTCTTTTCATAAATCAGACTGAAACTTCCAAATTTTCCATTTTGTTTATTGATATTTCCTCTAAAAAGGTGTATAATATTTTTATTATCAAACTATACTATACTATATAGGGGGTATTGAAATGAAATTTTCTAATCGTTTACTGCTATTCCTTGCAGGAGTTGTTTTTGTCCTTTTAGGACTTTTCCTATTTACACACCCAGTAGCTAATCTTGTTGCTTACAGCTGGTGGATTGCATTTGATTTACTGGTTTCTTCTATAGCAGCTCTTTTAGGCTATTTCTCTGCACCAAAAGAGCTTCGCTCACCTGTTTATCTTTTCCAAGGGTTTGTTAGTCTTCTCTTAGCTCTTTACCTCGTTGCTTATGGCTTTGTGACCCTGCCGGTCGTCATTCCAACTATTTTAGGAATTTGGTTAATTGTAGAAGCCATTATAGTTTTCTTTAAAGGCAATCGTCTGGGATTGATTTTCCCTATTATTGGCAACCATATCATGTGGGTAGCCTTGCTTGTATTTTTACTAGGTCTAGTGATTCTGTTCAATCCAGTGGCTACAGGTGTCTTTGTCGTTTATGTCATTGCCTTTTCATTTTTAGTTACTGGCTTCACCTACATTATTGAGGCCTTTCGTAAATAATCTAGTTGCCATTTTGGGCATATTAAAATAGCTGGGAAGTTACATTCTCAGCTTTTTCTGTTGCCTCCTTAGCTCAGTTGGTAGAGCAGTAGACTCTTAATCTATGGGGCGCAGGTTCGAGCCCTGCAGGGGGCATCTAAATCAACAGGAATAAGCCTTGAAACCAAGACTTTTTTGACGTCCAATAGCTTTTTGTAGAAAAGTATTTAAAAATAAAAGAGAAGAGAATCTCTCACTCTCTTCTCAGTATATCTTATTAAATTTAGTTTTTCTTAATCTAGCTGATTTTCCTTTGCAACGACAAATTCCTTAACCAATCGATAGATAACAGCAAATATCGGTGTAAAGAATATCATCCCAAGTAAGCCAAAGAGATTGCCTCCAATACTAGCAGCCGCAAGCGTGAAAATAGCTGGCAAACCAATAGACTGACCTACAACTCTAGGATAAATAAGGTTTCCTTCAATCAGCTGTATAACTTGATATAGAAGAAGAGAAAGTAAGGCTTGAGTAGGACTCACTGTGAAGATAAAAATCGCTCCCACAACACAAGCAATCATAGGCCCTACATAAGGAATGAACGATAGCACTCCTGCAAAGATACCTGTCATTACTCCATAGGGTATCCCAAACATGCTGTAACCAACCGCTATCATAACTCCTATGATAACTGCTTCAATCAGCTGACTCATCAAAAATTGGTCATAAGTCTCTAGTGCTACTTGTCCAATGTAAGTCAACTTTATCACCACCTTCTCTGGAAGAAAAACTTTTAGAAGTCGACTCGTCATCGCTGCCAAATGTTCCTTACTGGATAAAAATAAAAAGGTGAAGACTATAATCAAAAAGGCATTCATCAAACTTGAAAAAATATTGCCGATATTACTAGTCAGACCTGATAAAAAACCTATCAAAGCTTGGCTAATAGAACTAGATTGTCCCTGTATGCCTGATACGATAGTTGACAACATGTCTTTGGTTACAAATTCCGAGCTGCCTAGAAATTTCCCAAGTTGAGTAAGGACTGTTGAAAGGACTGTTCCCAGCTGACTAATAGTCTGAGCTAGGGTTGGCAGCACCAAAACCAAAAGAGCAATCACGATTAAGATAAGAGCTAGGAAAACAAGTACCATGGCAATCGGACGACGCAACTCTGCCTTTACCTTCAATTTAACTAAGTACTGTTCAATTTTTTTCATAGGAACATTAAGCACAAAAGCAATAACAGCACCATAAATCAAGGTTGATATTACATCAAAGAGAGAGATTGCTCCTGATATAAAGCTCGATGCATTCAGAATTACAAGAGCAACCAGCCCTATAAAAAGTATTAACGGGGTGTATTTTTTTACTAAGTTCATAAATTCTCCTTAATAAACATGTTTAGATACGACTATACTATTTGGTTTTTCAAACTCTCGATTAAGGTAGGCTTGGTAAGTTCCTGGAGCGATAAATCCTTTGGGTGAGAGGATATCGGTGCCAGCCTGACCGACTATGGTATCAGCCAAGAGCACACAGTTTGTAGATAAGACAAAGTAGGATTTAAACTTAGATTTGATAAATTTATAAAGTTCCCCATCTGTCTCATGTCTGATTTTATAAGCGTAGGTGTAGTCTTCCTTACCATCCCCTGTCATGATTTTATCTGCACTTGGCTCCCATGGAATCGTCAGTTGTTTCAATTCAGCCAACTTTTTCTGAACTGCTTTTTCCATTTCAGGCGTCAAATCTATCCCATAACCAAAAAGCGTTTTTTGACTCTCACGTTTACATAGGTCAATGTACTTGTCACGATCACAGAAATATAAGACACCATCTCCTACCATGCCAAATAAGGTCTCAGAAGACGGATCATAGTTGCCATAAGAAATAACACGGCCTTGATAGCAGATATCCACATGACCAATTGCCGAAAACAGAGAGGTCTCAGCTGTATGAACAAAAATTTCAAGCTCCGCTGTCTTACCAGACTTCACTATTCCAAGATGGATATCTTCTTCCTCATCAGCATTTTCCAGCATAAATTTGTTAACTTTTGCTAAAGTTCTTGCAGGGATGAGAGCGGCTAGGACAATAGGTAAGCTCATTCTTACACGACGTTTGAGATGGTTTTTCCCAATTTCCTCCTCAAACAAGAAACCATCACGGATATTGGACAGACCATAAAGGAAAAAATAAGCCCCTAAAACAAAGAGTTGAAAGACAGAATTTCCTGTAGAGGACAAAAGACTAGTCCCACCAAGAAAAACTAGTACGAGTCCATCTAGTAAGAGACGAAAACGAGGTCGAATTTTGTTTTTGCGGTAGAGAACATAGGTGACAAGGTTAATACTAGCATGAAAAATCTGATAAACTCCAATCACAAGAGCCAAAATATAAATCGGCACATCCGTCGCAAGATTGGAGCCAAGCAAATATCCCAGCACTAACAATTTAACCAGTGCAACTCCCAAGGTGTCCGTTGACTGACTTTTTTTGAAAATACGTAATACTAAATCTAAGACCGTTGCTATCCAAGCTAAAAACAGAACCAGTCGAATAACCTTTACTGGCAACCAAGTCCCCGTGACCATCAAGATGAGACCTAGCAGAACAAACAAGAACCCCTGAGCAAGTAATTTCTTACCTGTCAGACCTAAAGATAGAATTTTCGCCATATAAAAACCTTTCAACAATAAAAATTAAACACTCCGATTAAACTGACTAGTAAATAGCCAACACTACAAACAGCCTGTGCCAGCAACATATGGTGACTAGAAATGACTGTAGTAATGTCACCATCTTGTCTTATGCACTTCTAAAATTTGTTATATTGATTAGAAACCAGAGCTTATAAAAACTAGCTAAACTCGAGAGATAGACACAATTGCGACGAAAAAATGTATAACCAATTCAACTTGTTAAGGTAAGAAAGCATTATTTCCAATCTATTAATTATTCATCTATTACCTATTATGACACAATATTCCCTATAGTTCAACTTTTTACTTGTTTTTATATTACACGGACTAAAAAGTTTTCAACAGTTGATTGCATGTGTTTTAATAAGTTTTAACCTTTCTTGGTTAGATAAAAAAAGAACCATACAGTTTAGAATCTGTATGGTTTTTGCCCCACTTTTGTCCCATTTTTAAATCATGACATTGAAAATACCTAAAATCACTTATATTTCAATATTTTTAATTGCTCTCAATATGAAAGTCCTTTCCAAATCCCTGTAGGGGGCATCTAAATCAACAGGAAAAAGCCTTGATTTACAAGGCTTTTTTGTGTAGTCTTAGCACTAAAAACGATAGAAAAAGCGGCCCTTCTGTACTGACCCCAAAAGTTGGACAGAAAAAACCTAACTTTTGTGGCGCAGTTCATTAGCGCCACATAAAGTTATTTAAGCATCTCCTTTTCTCTCATTACCATTTTCTGTTATAATAAATTGTACTTCTAAAATAGAAAGGTCTTAAGATGACAACTCTTATTAAACATAAACGTGTAGAATTTTCAGAACTTTTTTATGACTTAGTTTTTGTTTTTGCAATTTCAAAAGTAACTACTTTAATCGACCATCTTCATAACGGTATTTTGACTTGGAATTCTTTCCTTGATTTTTTCATTGCTATTTTGGTTCTCATCGATTCCTGGATGATTCAAACCGATTATACCAATCGCTATGGAAAGAACTCTTTATTTAACATGGTAATCATGTTTATCAAAATGGGACTTTTACTCTTTATAGCCAATATGATTGGACCTGATTGGCAACAATATTTTCATTATCTCTGTTGGGCTATTGGTACATTAACCCTTACCTTATTTTTTCAATATTTGGTTGAATTTTTTAGAAAATCAACCGATGATGTTGAACGGGAAAGTATCAAAGATTTTCTATGGATAACAGGTCTAGGAAGTTTAGGAGTCTATCTAGCAGCTCTTCTTCCTATTTACGTTAGAGTCTATATCTTCTTTGCTAGTATTCTGTTTATCTTTATTATGCCAAGTATCTTGCTTAATAAAGATAAGCATTACCAGGTAAATCTCCCCCATTTAATCGAGCGCATCTCCCTTCTTGTCATTATTACGTTTGGAGAGATGATTACGAATCTAGCTAACTTCTTTACAATCGAGAATTTCTCGATTTATTCGGTTCTTTATCTCATTATTATGATTTCTCTGTTCTTGTTTTATTTTGGTCAATTCGACCATGCTATTGATGAAAAATCTAATCAAAAGGGACTATTTCTAATTTACAGTCACTATCCTATTTTCATTGGACTTATGATGATGACTGTATCGATGAGTTTTCTTCAGAATCCTGAAGCTAATCGTCTCTTTGCAACCAGCTTCTCTTATATCGGATTTGGCCTCTTTCAAGCTGCTGTCCTAGTAAATGGGCCCTATAACAAACACTATCTTCGCTATTCGAAAAGTTACTACTGTGTCCAAGCGACACTCTATCTGGCTGCCTTTATTCTCTCTTTAATCTTTGCTTCTAATCCTATAATAGTAGTGAGTATAACAACCATTTTAGCTCTAGCTATAGCCATTCATTTTATTTATTTTTATATGACACAGAATAAAAAATATTCCAAATCTAACTGGGAGTTATTTTAATGAGTTTATAACATTAAAAAGCTTTGGGAACCAAGGCTTTTTTTCATTAATTTGTTTTTCCATTTTATCCTCCGATTTGAACTCGCACTGACATTTATTTATAACAAAACTATATATCTAGAATAGCATAATCATTAGGTATTATAGGTTTTCAAACCAAATACGAGTCATTCGTTTTTGCCCCACTTTTGCCCCATTTTTAAATCCTGACATTGAAAACACCTAAAAGTATTTCCCTAAAATCAGCTATATTTCAACATTTTTGTTTATTTTCAATATGAAAAGTTCTTACAAATCCATGTAGGGGGCATCTAAATACAACAGGAAAAGCCTTGGAATCAAGGCTTTTTTGTATATCTCTTCTACTTTTGGTCAACAATGGATAAGTTAAGCAATATTTTTGTTCGCTTTCTTTATATTTGTAATTAAACGCCTATCTCCCCTTTTTCATGATGTATTTTCGTACAGGTGCTTCAACCATTTGAACGATTTCAAATCCTTCTTTTTGATAAAGGTGCTGGGCTGCTTGATTTGCTTCGAGGACATTTAAAGAAATACTACCTATGTCTCCATTTTCAAAGACCAAACTAACAAATTTCCTTAAAGCCTGCCTACCTAAGCCTTGTCCCTGTTTCTGGGGATTGATAAAAAAGCGTCCAATATGAAGATTGCTGTCTTCTTGCCTGATTTTCTGGATAACCCCCACAAACTCTTGTCCTTCAAAGATTGAAAAGATTCCTTCCAACTCTTGCAAGACTTGAAGGGTCAGTGGAAAAGGAATCTTTGGTCCCATCCATTGTTCCTGAAAATCTTTCCCCAGGGAGTTGGACCATTGGCATACGAGCTGAGCATTTTCTGTGCTCACATTTTCTTCAAAACGAATTATCATCTTTGCCTCACCATCTTATCTATGTTTCTCCATTATACTACTTCTCCCATTTTTTACGAATAGATAAGTATGATTGATTTTTATTTTTTTCTTGTCGGGAGCATTCTCGCTTCTTTTCTTGGTTTGGTCATTGACCGTTTTCCAGAGCAATCCATTATCCAACCTGCTAGTCACTGCGATTCCTGTCAGACTCGCTTGCGTCCCTTAGATTTGATTCCGATTCTCTCACAGGTCTTCAATCGCTTTCGCTGTCGCTACTGCAAGGCTACATATCCTGTCTGGTATGCCCTTTTTGAATTGGGCTTAGGACTCCTCTTTCTGGCTTGGTCTTGGGAATTGCTTTCCTTGGGGCAAGTCGTCCTAATCACCGCTGGTTTGACCTTGGGCATCTACGACTTTCGCCATCAGGAATATCCCTTACTAGTCTGGATGACTTTCCACCTAATCCTAATGGCCGGATCTGGCTGGAATCTGGTCATGGTCTTCTTCCTTGTCCTTGGAATTGTGGCTCATTTTATCAATATTCGCATGGGCGCAGGGGATTTCCTCTTTTTAGCTTCTTGCGCTCTCGTCTTTAGTGTAACGGAGTTACTGATCTTGATTCAGTCTGCTTCTGCGATGGGAATTCTAGCCTTTCTCCTACAAAAGAAAAAGGAAAGACTTCCTTTTGTGCCTTTCCTCTTACTTGCTACTTGTGTGATTATTTTTGGTAAGCTACTGCTTGTCTGATAAAGTCCTGAATCGGCTCTCCTTGGTGGAGAGCTTTTACGATTTTTGAACCGACGATAACGCCATCTGATACCGCATTGAAGCGTTCTACATCGGCTTGACTAGATACGCCAAAACCTGTCAAGACTGGGATATCGGCTACTTGATGCAGTTGTGCCAAGTGCTTGTCCAAGTCTGCACGGTAATTGCCTGATTTCCCTGTCACCCCATTGATGGCAACCGCATAGACGAATCCTTCTGCTCCTTCAATCAACTCTTTTTGACGCTCAAGTCCTGTTGTCAAACTAACTAGGGGAATCAAAGCGATGTCTGTATCTGCCAAATAAGGCTCCACAAAATTGGCATGCTCATGAGGAAGGTCTGGAATGATCAAGCCCTTAACCGCTGTATCTGCCAAATCTTTGACAAAGTTCTCCACACCGTACTGAAAGAGGGGGTTGAAGTAGGTCATGATGACAAGTGAAACCTCTGTTTCAATGGTTTTCAATGTTTCAACCAAAGCCTGGGTAGAGGTCCCGTGGGCTAAACTGCGCAAGCCAGCTTCTTCGATAACAGGTCCATCTGCAACAGGGTCTGAAAAGGGAATACCAACTTCAATAGCCGAAACACCCAAATCTTCTAAAAAGTGAATTGTTTCTCCGAGTCCATCCAAACCTTTCTCATGGTCTCCAGCCATGATATAGGGAACGAAAATTCCTTTTCCAGCTGCTTTTATAGCGTTTAATTTTTCTGTTAGTGTCTTAGGCATAAGTTTCTCCCTTCTTTACTGCATCTGCTTCCAAGCGGTCTTTGACTTGAACCACATCCTTGTCCCCACGACCTGATAGACAGACAATCATAGACTTTTCTGGTCCAAGTTCTTTGGCCAATTTCACTGCAAAGGCGATCGCATGGCTAGATTCCAAGGCTGGGATAATCCCTTCCACACGAGACAAGAGTTGAAATCCTTCCAAGGCTTCTTCGTCTGTCACAGGAACATAGCTGGCACGTTTGATATCGTGGTAGTGAGAATGCTCTGGACCGATACCAGGATAGTCCAAACCTGCTGAGATCGAGAAGGCTTCAAGAATTTGACCATGGGCATCTTGGAGCACATCCATGAGGGAACCGTGAAGGACACCCGGACGACCCTTGGTCAAGGTAGCTGCATGGTGCTCTGTATCCACACCAAGTCCAGCCGCTTCAGCCCCATACATGGCTACAGACTCATCTTCTACA
This sequence comes from Streptococcus sp. 959, assembly GCF_013277075.1. GTDB lineage: Bacteria > Bacillota > Bacilli > Lactobacillales > Streptococcaceae > Streptococcus > Streptococcus pseudopneumoniae_C. The sequence continues at coordinate 46,945 of NZ_VMMF01000013.1, read as the reverse complement.
AAGGGATGGAAGAGACCGATGGCATTAGAACCACCGCCAACACAGGCTACTAGGGCATCTGGTAAGTCTTGACCTGTCAAGTCACGGTACTGTTGTTTAGCTTCTCGTCCAATGACACTTTGGAAGTCACGAACGATTTCTGGGAAAGGATGAGGCCCCAAGGCAGAACCAAGGATATAGTGGGTATCATCAATATTAGCTACCCATGAACGAAGAGCTGCATTGACCGCATCCTTGAGCACGCGCGAACCATCTGTCACAGCCTCGACTTTGGCTCCCAAAAGCTCCATACGGAACACATTGAGGGCTTGACGTTTAACATCTTCCTCACCCATGTAGATAGTACATTCCATGTTAAAGAGGGCTGCAGCAGTTGCAGTTGCCACACCGTGCTGACCAGCACCTGTTTCAGCAATAATTTTCTTTTTACCCATGCGTTTAGCCAGAAGAACTTGTCCCAAGGCATTGTTAATCTTGTGGGCCCCTGTATGGTTAAGGTCTTCACGTTTAAGATAAATCTTGGCTCCGCCAATATACTGGGTCAAGTTTTTTGCGTAGTAAAGAGGAGTTTCACGCCCCACATACTGGCGCAAGAGTTGGTTTAATTCCTCTTGGAAACTTGGATCTGCCTGACTTTCACGGTAGGCCTTCTCCAACTCCAAAACTGCTGTCATCAATGTTTCTGGGACAAAACGTCCGCCGAATTTTCCGTAAAATCCATCTTTATTTGGTTCTTGATATGCCATTCTTTACCCTCTCTATAAACCTTCTAATCTTTTCATGATCTTTTTGTCCATCTGTCTCTACTCCGCTCGATACATCTACTGCATAGGGAGTAAAGTGTTGAATTGCTTTTACTACATTGTCTTCATTAAGCCCACCTGCGATAAAGAAGGACTGTGCTATTCCTGTCGTATCCAATTTCCCCCAGTCAAAGGTCTGGCCACTCCCAGCCACAGGGGCATCAAAGAGTAGATAATCTGCCTGAGAATTGGGGACATGCCCATTTCCATCTACCTGCACAGCCTGAATGCTGGCACAAGGTAAATCCTCAAACAAATCATCCGCCACCTGACCATGAACTTGAACCAAGTCCAAGCCAACTTTGTCAATGACTTCTAGCAATTCTGCCCGACTTGGTGAAACAAATACACCAACCCTTTTTACGTCTGAAGGAATAAGCTTTGCCAGCTCAGCAGCCTGATCCAAGGTCACCTGTCTTTTACTAGGTGCAAAGACAAAACCGATGTAGTCGGCTCCTGCTGAAACGGCTGTTTCTACCGCTTCTTTAGTAGATAATCCGCAAATTTTAACCTTTGTCAATCTGCAACTCCTTGATTCTCTGGGCCACATCTTCTGCCTGCATAAGAGCTGTCCCTACCAAAATTCCGTTAAAGTATGGTGCTACTCGTTTCGCATCCTGCCCTGTGAAAATAGCAGATTCAGAAATGTACAAGCAATCATCTTTGAAATGTTTAGCCAAATCTACACTGGTCTGCAAGTCAACTTCAAAGGTGGTCAAGTTGCGGTTATTGACACCGATAATTTGAGCTCCAAGGCGGTGAGCTACCTCTAGTTCAACTAGATTGTGAGTTTCCACCAAGACTTCCAGACCAAGCTCTGTCGCATAGTCATACAGTTCCTTGAGACGTTCTTCTGACAAGGCTGCCACAATGAGCAGGATGACTGTTGCACCTGCATTGCGAGCGCGGATGATTTGCTTTTCATCGATAATAAAATCCTTGTTAAGCGTCGGAATCTGTACCTGACTGGAAATCTCCCGCAGATAATCCAAATGTCCTTTAAAGAAAACTTCATCTGTCAGAACAGAAATCATCACTGCGCCATTCGCTTCATAAGTCTGGGCCTGTTGCACAATATCCACATCTAGATTGATATCTCCCAAACTAGGACTAGCCTTCTTGACTTCAGCGATTACCTGTAAACGGTCTTGGTGTTGTTTTAGATAGTCAGTCAAGCGATAGGTCTGGCGCAGAGGCTGGATTTCCTCCAGCTCCATCTGCTCGACCTCACGCGCCTTCTGCTCCAAGATTCGAGATAAAAATTCCTGACTCATTTTTGGTACTCCTGTAACAGTCTGAGTTTTTCAAGGGCCTTGCCACTAGCAATCACTTGACGAGCCAAGGCAACTCCGTCCTTGATATTATCTACCTTACCATTAGCATAGAAACCAAGACCAGCATTTAAAACTGTCGTTTCCAAGAATGGACTTGGTTCATTTTTAAGAACGCTAAGCAAAATTTCTGCATTTTCCTGAGCGTTGCCTCCACGAATATCTTCGATAGCGTAGCGTTCCATCCCTAGATCTTCTGGAATAAAGCTTGACAAGCTGATTTCGCCATTCTCAAGAAGTGCAATCTTGGTTGTTCCATTCAAACCAGCTTCGTCCAATCCTTCTGGACCAGCAACCACTATAGCACGTTTGCGACCCATATTTTTCAAAACCTGAGCTGTACTTTCTAGCAGTTCTGGACGACTAATACCAAGAAGCTGTGTTTCCAAAGCCATTGGGTGAATCAGGGGACCAGTCAAGTTCATAATCGTTGGAATTCCCAACTCCAAACGAGCTGGCATGATGTATTTCATAGCTGGGTGCATATTTTTAGCAAAGAGAAAGACGATGCCAGTTTTATCAAAGACCTTACCTAGTTCAGCTGGTTTGAGGTCTAGGTTGATGCCCAAGGCCTCTAGGACATCTGCAGAACCAGATTTAGAAGAAATCGAGCGGTTACCGTGTTTTGCCATGTGAACACCACCACCAGCCAAGACAAAGGTTGCAGTTGTCGAAATGTTAAAGCTGAAAGACTTATCCCCACCAGTACCACAGTTGTCCATGGCATCATGAATTTCAGTTGGAATATGTTGGGCATGCCCTCTCATGACTTGGGCAATGGCTGTGCGTTCTTCAGGTGTTTCCCCCTTCATCTTAAGAGCTAAGAGGAGAGAAGCAATCTGCGCCTCCGTTACACGCCCAGTTACGATACGCTCAATGACATCCGTCATTTCCACACCTGATAAATTTTCAAATTTTGCTAGTTTTTCAATAATCTCTTTCATCATAGTTTCCTCACTTTACAACCTTCTCAATAAAATTCCGAATAGAAGACAAGCCATCTGGCGTTCCAATGCTCTCTGGATGGTACTGGAAGCCATAAATTGGAAGTGTTTTGTGTTGAATCCCCATGATGGCTTGGTCATCAGTCGAACGAGCTGTCACTTCAAAGTTTTCTGGCATTTCTTCAATTAAAATACTGTGGTAACGCATGACCGCACGGCCATCCTCAATGCCTTGATACAAAACAGATGGCGCTTCAAAGCTGATATTGCTCTGTTTCCCATGCATGACTTTTGGAGCCAAACCTAACTTACCACCAAAGACTTCTGCAATGGCTTGGTGACCCAAACAAATCCCAAGAATCGGCTTCTTGCCAGCAAAATCACGAATCATGTCTTCCATCTTTCCAGCATCAACTGGCCAACCAGGACCAGGAGAAAAGACCAGACCATCTGCTTTTTCAGCTTCTTCATACAGCTTGGGATCATCATTTCTCAAGACCTGTACTTCTGCAAAGTTCCCAATATATTGGGCCAAGTTATAGGTAAAAGAATCATAGTTGTCAATCAATAAAATCATGGTCTTAGTTCTCCAATTCTAGTCATAGATTTAGCTTTGTTAATGGTTTCTTGGTATTCGTTTTGGGCGATAGAGTCATAGACAATCCCTGCCCCAGCCTGCACATAGGCTCTTTGATTTTTAAGAATCATAGTTCGGATGGCGATGGCCAAATCCATATCACCCGTCGCAGACAAGTAGCCGATTGCTCCTGCGTATACGCCACGTTTTTCTGTTTCCAGTTCATAGATGCGTCTCATGGCCCGAATCTTTGGTGCTCCTGAAACTGTTCCAGCAGGAAGTGTTGCTTTCAAGGCATCCATGGCGGTGAGTTCTGGAAGCAAACGCCCCTTGACCACACTGGTTAAATGCATGACGTAGCGGAAGAGCTCCACTTCCATATACTTGGTAACTTGGACACTTGCCGTTTCAGAGATGCGGCCAATATCGTTACGTCCCAAGTCTACTAACATCCGATGCTCTGCTGTTTCCTTCTCATCAGAAAGCAGGTCTGTCGCCAAAGCCTTGTCCTCTTCATCCGTTGCTCCTCTTGGTCGCGTCCCTGCAATCGGATTGGTTGTCACGATGCCATTTTTGACAGAAACCAAACTTTCTGGACTAGCACCGATGATTTGATAATCACCAAAGTCATAGAAATAAAGGTAATTAGATGGATTGGTCACGCGGAGATTTCTGTAGAAGTCAAAAGGATTTCCAGTAACCTCTGCTGAGAAACGCTGACTGAGCACACATTGAAACATGTCACCATTTCGAATCAAGTCACGAGCTGTTTCTACCATTTCCTCAAACTTCTGAGGAGCGATATGGGGTTTGAAGTCAAGTGGTGGTAAATCCAAGTCTGCAAATTCATTTGCTGCAGGAATACGTAATTCCTCAAGCACTTGGTTCAAGGCTTCTTCCAAGTCTTCTTGACTACGCTCACTATAGAGAGCATCCTCGATGACATGGATTTTCTCCTTCTTGTGGTCAAAGACCATGTAGCTCTCATAGACGAAGAAATGCATGTCTGGCGTTCCAATTGTATCTTGAGGAATTTGACCAATTTCTTCATAAAGCGAAATCATATCGTAACCAACAAAACCAATTGCCCCACCACCAAAAGGAAGGTCTGAATGGTGCTGGCTCTTATGAGTCACTTCATAAAGAAAATCCAAGGGATCACGATCAATCACTTGACCATTTTGATAAAGGACCCCATTTTCAAACTTAATCTCAAAAACTGGATTATAGGCTAGGATAGAAAAACGAGCTGTTTCCTTGTCTCTCGGAATACTCTCTAAGATAACCTTGTGTTGCCCCTTTAGGCGCATATAAGCCAAGATTGGTGATAAGACATCTCCATGAATGATTCGTTCCATTGTAATTTCCCTTTCAGTTCTAATTCTAGTTGGTGGCGACTGTATGAAAAATCCCCACGCAAAATAACTTGCGTGAGGACGAAATTCGCGGTGCCACCTCAATTATAGGATTTCTCCTATCTCTCATTCCTGTCTCAGATACCTCCTGTAACAGGCTGTGCGATAAAGGGCACTCCCTTGAGAATTATGTTTTCTTCTCTCGTTTCAGATGGACCCAACCTTACAGCATTCTCTGCTTGTTTTCAGCAACCACAAGCTCTCTGTGAGAGAAAAGACTGTAATTTTTCCATCTTTTATTTTTTAGCTTCTAGGTAGTCCGCAATTGCAGCTACGTCCTTGTCTCCACGACCAGAGACATTGATGATGATAATGTCGTCTTTACTTAGTTTTGGTGCACGTTTAACCGCTTCTGCGATAGCGTGCGAACTTTCAATCGCTGGGATAATTCCTTCTGTCTTGCTGAGAAGGAGGAGAGCCTGAACAGCTTCTTCATCCGTCGCAGCAACATATTCCACGCGACCTGAATCTTTGAAGTAGGCATGTTCTGGGCCAACCCCTGGATAGTCCAAACCAGCTGAGATAGAGTAAACTGGAGCCAGCTCTCCGTCTTCCTTAAAGACTGCATAAGTCTTCATGCCATCAACAATTCCGATACTACCTTTTGTCATAGTAGCTGCGTGCTTGTCTGTATCAAGTCCATGACCAGCAGCTTCGACCCCAACCAATTTGACTTCTTCATCAGCCACATACTGTGAAAAAGCACCGATAGCATTGGAACCACCACCTACACAGGCAATAATGTAATCTGGCAAGCGTCCTTCTTTTTCTAAGATTTGACGACGAGATTCTTCACTGATGACCTTTTGGAATTCATGAACAATGGTTGGATATGGGTGCGGACCCACAGCAGATCCCAAAACATAGAAGGCTTCAAGGTCATTCATCCATGCTCCAAAGGCTGCATCAACTGCATCCTTAAGGGTACGAGTTCCAGTTTCAACTGCGTGAACAGTTGCTCCCATCATCTCCATTCGAAAGACATTGAGACGTTGACGTTCCACATCCTCTGCTCCCATGTAGACATCACAGGCCATACCAAACTTGGCTGCAGCCGCTGCTGTCGCAACACCGTGCTGACCAGCTCCTGTTTCCGCAATCACTCGTTTTTTGCCCATACGTTTGGCCAAAAGAATTTGTCCTAAAACGTTGTTGAGCTTGTGAGAACCAAGGTGGTTAAGGTCTTCGCGCTTGAGATAAATCTTAGCGCCACCTAGGTGGTCTGTCAAACTTTCCGCAAAATAGAGCGGTGTTTCGCGACCTGAATAATCCTTCAAGTAATGGCGAAATTCTGCCAAAAATTCTGGATCATCCTTGTACTTGTCAAATGTCACTTCCAACTCATCCAACAAAGCCTGAATCGGCTCCGGTACAAAACTACCACCAAATTGTCCAAAATAACCTTTAGTTGTCATAAAATTTTTCCTCTTTCTGTATTGATTTCAAGATATGAAAAAGCCCACACACAGAAAATTACTCTGCGTGAGGGCGTTGGTAACGCGGTGCCACCTCAATTATAAAGGGACTATTCCCCTTTATATCTCTGCCTTGTCTAACAACAAGTTGCACTGTAAGGTGTGCGCACCGAATTTTCATTGTTTCAAATTCATTTTTAAAATCAGCCCACTTTCACTACTTCCAACCACCTGTTCACAATCACCACAGGCTCCCTGAAGATCAAAAATAGTTACTTTTCTGATTTATTGAACTTATTTTAATACTTTGTTTTTCCTTTGTCAAGACTTTTTTACAATTTTTTTGAAAGATGTGTGATTCGAATGTGATAATGTCTTTAGTAAATCGAACGTGAAAATGTCCCACTTGTTGGAAATTGGATCCAACTCAATAGAAACTGAATAGATGCTAAACAGAACTTACTTTAGAACACTCCATCTTTTCCATTAGGATTTTCAAGAATTAAACAATACTAGAAACTCTGTCTCCTAACAAGTTTAGTAGAAACTTCAACAGATGTGACACTTTCCCCCTTTATAATTGCTAATACCCCTTCAATCATTTCTTGAGCTAATTTAACATAATTAGGAGAAATTGTAGATAAAGCTGGAGTATAATATTGAGAAATTGGAATATTGTCAAATCCGATTATTGAAATATCATCAGGAATGGTAATTTCCTTCTCATAGCAAGAACGAATCAATCCCTGTACTTTTTCATCACCGGATACAAAAATCAAATCAGGATAATTTTGATTAGATAGATGTCTTGTAGCATATGAATAAACAGAATCTATTGTAGTTAGACCATATACTACTTTCAAATCCATTTCATAGTTATTATCATTTAAAAAAGCACGAACCCCTCTCTCTCGATCAATATTAACAAGGGATTCTCCTCCCATAAGTAACCACATACTATTAATGTTTTCTTTTGATACTAATTTCATCATGTCATAAGTGGCCTGAAAATTGTTGTTAGAAACATACACAACATTAGGTGTTCTAGATTCTCCAAAAACTATGAATGGCATTTTATTCTTTTGCAAGTAATTAATCCGAATATCTTCTTTACTTTCATAAAATACTATTACACCATCTATCAAGCTTCCTGTACTCGAGATTATTGAATTACTAATTGTATCTTCTTCACTAAAATATTCAACAATAGCGTTAACACCATACTCTTTACAAGTTTGTAAAACTTTATCTAATAAAGTTTGAAACCAAATTAAAGGAAAAGAGTCGATTTTTTTTACAGAAATCAATATATTTATAGCTTCTTTTTTAGTTAAATTTTTTGCATACGCATTTGGAATATACGACAATTCCTCTATAACTTTTTGAATCGCTTGATAAGTTTCTTCTTTAACATTTACTCCACCATTAATAACTCGTGAAACTGTTTTTGGAGAAAAACCTGATAAACGTGCAATATCATAAATAGTTACCTTTTTCCCATTTATATTTTTCATTTCAGTCCTCCATTACGAACATTCTAATATTACTATACAATATTTAATTTTTTTTAACAAGAGAATTTTGTAAATTATTTAAGATCCACAAATTCACAAAATTAATTTTACAAATATTCTTCCCCTTCAAAAAAGTTTAAATTGCAATTCACACCTTTATTTTTAAGAATGTTTCCAACTTCACGACAAATAAATTCATATGAGAAAAAACTACCATAAAATTGTAGATTAACTTTTTCAGTAAAAATTGTTGGATTTATAAAAATATATAATAGCCTGTCAATGTAACATTCTAACATAGACTTAATTTTTTCTTTAAAAATAACATTTGTTATCAACTCATCAGGAGGTAAATGAAAGGGAAACACCATTTCACAAATATCATAAAAAGAAATAAATTTGTATACTTGTATCAAACAATTATTATCAAAATATTCTATTTTACCTAAATCAAAATAGATTTTAAAATCTTTCATAAAAACCTCTGAGCAAAAATCTACTCAAAAATTAGATGATTAAAACATCTAAAAAACAAAAGGACAAAAACATCTGTCCCTTTGTTTACTAAATTTCAGCTAATTTCTTCGACATAAATAACACCTACAATATTAGCAATTTCTTCCATCAAACGAAGATGTTCAAATCTTCCTGATAGTTCTAGAGTAATAAATGATGCTATTTTTTTTTCTGGAACATCAAAATATTCAATTCTTTCTGAATTAACATCTCCAAATGCAGTTCTAGAATCAGTCATTCTAATGCCATTCTCAGCACAGTATACTAGTACCCGATTATATGCCTCTGTAGATCTAACAACGATATACAATTCGATTATCTTTGAACGACTTTGAAGATATTTTTTTAAAGGTTGGAACATAGTTATAACACTCCAAACAGAAATTGCTCCTAGTACGGCTCCTTCATAAAAACCAACACCTATAGCTAGACCGATTCCAGCTGAAGCCCATATTCCGGCTGCAGTTGTTAAACCAGTTATTTTCTTTTTATCTGTAATAAGTATTGTTCCAGCCCCAAGAAAACCAACACCTGATATAACTTGCGCACCTAAGCGTGTAGGATCTCCTGTACCAAATTTATAAGATACATACTCATTAGTCATCATAATTAAACATGCAGCCAGACAAACAATACTATGTGTACGAATACCTGCTGGTTGAGATTTACTTCCTCTCTCTAAACCAATTACTCCACCAATAACTAATGAAAGTACAATTCTTAATACAATTTCGATATATGATAGTCCTAAGCTTGTTGCCTGCATTATTATTTCCTTTTTCTACTAGCTGGTCTCTGAGTAAAGTATAATACAGAACCAGAAATTATCATTAATACAATAGTATAAACGAACACAAGTGCTTGAGCATTTGAAGTTGCTGTTTCATCACCTGCTGAACGAATAGTTATACCCAGCGGTTGAGCTAATGGATGGTAAAGAAATACAGATAAGTCGAAGTCAGTTAATAAAGAGTTAAAGTTTAAAGCAATAACAGAGAGAACAACCGGTAAAATAAATGGAATGATAACCTTCATCATAGTATAAAAAGGTGAAGCACCCATACTTCTTGCTGCATCTTCCATCTCATCATCAACACTAAATAAAATAGCACGTACCATTCTATAAGAAAATGGGATTTTTACAACTATATATGCAATAAGTAGAATTACCAAACTACCTACCAAAATCTGATTCAAGACAAGAAATTGTGGCTGATTAAAAGTAAATAATAAACTTACTGCTAAAAGTGTACTTGGTAGTAACCAAGGAAGTAGAGCACCATATTCAAATAAGAAATCAAAGCGAGCTTTATGTTTTCTGACAACTCGAGCAAATATAACTGCGAGAATTGTTGCTGTTGTCGCAGCGATAATAGAATAAATAAAGCTGACCAAGAATGGAGAGAATGCCGCACTATTACTAAAGAATAAGCGATAATTTTCTAAAGTAAAGTTTGATAATGTTAAGTTACCTGTTTGAATTGCAACTGGATCTGTAAATGAGTATAATACTATAAAAATTAGTGGAAGCATGAAAACTGTGAACAATCCATATGCTACAATGTGAGCAATGATATTCCAAGGCTTAGATGCAATTTTTTGTTTTTTAAGAGGCGCTTTAGTCTTAGAGATAGAAATATAATTTCCACCTTTTTCTATCTTATTCATGATAGTAAGCAAAATTGTAGTTGCAATACCTAAAATAATTGCAAGTAAGGCAGCTAAATCACGAGAATTCCCCATCCCTGCAAATGTAATAATCATTGGATTTATAGTTTGAAATCCTTTACCACCAACAATCATGGGTGCTGCTACTGCAGACAAACCACTAAGAAAAACCATAATAGTAAGTGCAAATAGAGTTGGAATTAAGGTTGGTAACACTACTTTTCGGAAAACAGTAAATGGTTTTGCTCCCATATTTCGTGCAGCCTCAATAGTGTGATAGTCAACGCTTCGAATTGTATTTGTTAAAAACAATGTATGATTAGCAGTTCCTGAAAATGTCATAATGAATAAGACTGCACCATACCCAATAAACCAGTTAGGGTCTAAAGAAGGGATAACATTTTGTAAAAATTTTGTTATCAATCCATAAGGACCATAGACAAATTTATATCCAGTCGCTAAAACCACTCCTCCATAAATTAAAGAGGTCATATAGCCTAATTTTAAAATTTTAGCACCTTTAATATCAAAGTACTCTGTAAATAGAACACAAAGAATACCTACGACATTAACTGTAATAATGAGTGAAAATGCTAACTTAAAACTGTTCATAATACTCTGAAGTGCCCTCTCAGATTTTAGAACACGATGTACAGCTTCAAGGGAAAATTCTCCTCCTTTTACAAATACATTCACTACTAGATCAAAGTTTGGATAAATAATAAATGTTACTAGGAACCAGATTAACCCTAAACGAATAAGCCAATCTTTTAAATTTAATTTATGACGCATACTGCACCTCCTTAAAATTGCAGAACGTCTGATGGTGTGATAAATAAGTCCACACTTTCTCCGACAGATCTAATAGCAGCCTGACTATCAATACTTGTTACATTAAGAATCTGACTTTCAGAAACTTTTATTGTATAGTGAATTGTAACTCCAGAAAACTCAACATCAATAATTGTTCCTTTTAGAATGAAATCTTGTTCAGTTTCACGATTGAATCGAACTTTCTCTAATCGAATGTATCCTTTTTTATCTTCTAAGAAAACGCTTGCATTTTTCAGTAATACTTCGTGGACTGTTTCATCGGTCAAAACATTAATATCGCCAATAAAATCACATACAAATTCAGTTTGAGAATTATGATAAATCTCTACAGGTGTACCGACCTGTTCGATGTATCCATTGTTAAAGACTGCAATTCTATCAGATAAAGTTAAGGCTTCCTCTTGGTCATGAGTAACATATAAAGTAGTAATACCTAACTCTTTTTGAAGTCTTTTCAACTCTTTTCTCAAATCTACACGTAATTTTGCGTCAAGGTTTGACAATGGTTCATCTAGACAAAGAATTTTAGGTTCAAGAACCAGAGCACGAGCCAATGCTACCCTTTGTTGTTGACCCCCAGATAATTCTGATACATTACGCTGTAACTGTTGATCAGAGATCTTAATTTTTGCTGCTACTGCTGATACTTTAGCTTTAATAACATCTGGAGCTACCTTCTTAACTTTTAAACCAAATGCAATATTATCAAAAACAGTCATAGTTGGAAATAGCGCATAAGATTGAAATACAATACCAATTCCACGCTTTTCAGGTTCCAAATGAGTGACATCTGTTCCATTAACTTCAATACTTCCTGATGATGGATCTAGAAAACCTACCAATGCTCTCAAAGTAGTTGATTTACCACATCCTGAAGGCCCAAGAAATGTAAAAAATTCCCCTTCATGTATATCTAAATTCAGATTATCAATTGCAACAAAATCACCATATTTAATTTGAATATTATCAAATTTAATCATCTCACTAACTCCCTCTATTACTAAACCAAAAGCCTCTCTTTATTTCTTCCATAAATTTAGAAATAATAGAGAGACTTGGACATAAAAATTAACTCTTATTTCTTATTGTACGTATTCTAATTCAGCTTTTTCTACCCATTCATCCAAATGCTTTCCAACAGCTTCCCAGTCAATATTTTGTGGTTTCACTTGATCAACAAATTTCTTAGTATCTTCTGGTAGATCTTTGAGGGCATCTTTATTTGCAGGAATAGATCCAAAGTTCTTACTATATTCTACTTGAATTTCTGATTGACCAAACCAATCAATAAATTCTTTAGCTAACGCTTGTTTTTTACTAGTGCTTAAAACCATAGTTTGTTCAGTTACAAATGGTACACCGATCTCAGGAGTCATAACTTTGAAAACAACATTTTGTTCTTTTTGTCCAACTAATGCACCAGAACCCCACATCATTCCATATTGTATTGGATCTTCTTTGTCTAACATCTTAACAATTGAACTTTCTCCCTTTTGAAGAGTGTATGCATTTTTCAAATATTCTTTTGCTACTTCCCAACCTTTTTCGGAAACACCTAATTCACCTTTATCATCAAGGTATCGAACTAAGATACTTGCTAGAATTGCACGTCCTGTACCACCTTGAAGACCAGAAATTGAATATTTACCTTTATACTTACTACCTAATTCTGTCCAATCTTTAGGCATTTCTTTTACATCAGGCGCCCCAATTAAAACTAATGGTTGAACAATCACAGGATTATAATAATTATCTTTATCTGATAAAGATTGATCAATTTTATCTAACCATTTAGGCTTGTACTGTACTAGTAATTTTTGATCTCTAATTTTATTTGAATCAACAGCACCAATTCCAAATACCATATCTGCAACTGCATTATTCTTCTCAGCAATAACACGGTCTGCTAATTGAGCGCCAGGGATATCAACCATTTTGATATTAAAACCAGCTTCTTTTGCTTTAGCAGTTAGCCAATCACCACGACCATTTGAGACTGAGTTCGAATAGATTACTAATTCTTGACTTTTATCAGCTTTTTCTTCAGATGAAGAAGCAGTCGTAGAATTTGAACCTCCAGAGCAAGCAGCAAGTGTAGTAAGAGCAACTCCCGTTGCAAGTACAGTAGACCAAACTTTCATTTTTTTCATGATAAGTTCTCCTTTTTTATTATTTTATTTAAATTTTTCGTGATATGGAACAAATTGTCTCATATCTTCAAATACAGTATAGTCAATACGATTTACAGTAATAGTTGGAATCTTCTCTAATAAAATTTCAGTTAATTCTGCTCTGACTTTAGTAAACTCTTCTTCCTCCTCTTCGGTTAAAGGAATTCGAAGATACCCAATTGAAATATGGAATTGATATCTATCATGATTAGGGAAACGAACACCTGCTTTTTCTGAGACATAAGTACGAATTTCTTCTAATCTCTTTGCAGAAGCTTCATCTGCAGGTTCAACTAATATGTTTTGTTTTCCCATTTCAGTTACACGCATATGAATTTCTTCATCCAACAATGGAAAAATTTCAAGTTGTTTAGCAAAGTAATCATGTATTTCCTGTAAAGGTGTATCTAGAGGAAGATTACTGCTCCAAAACTCCGTTTCACGATTTTCATGGCACAACAATTCAATTACAGTCATGTGAATAGAATTCCTTGGAGTTAAAGTAAACTTATCGATAAATGGTAATTCTCTATAACGTGATTGAATAATATCAACAACTTCCATCAAATCTTGTTTAGTATAAAGATTTGCTACAACTGTATTCCCAGGGAAATGATTAAATTCCCCATTCTCTTTGAACTTAATTTTTGTTAAGTTTTTCATATAAAGACCTTCTTTTTTATATTTGACATCGGTGTCATTGTGTTTACATTATACAATGAAACCGTTTCCTTTGTCAAGCGCTTTCAAAAAATTTTTTAAAAAAATTTATCTTTCATTAAATATGAATTTCATTAAAAGGTTAAGTAATTTTTCCAAAATACAGCACTCATATAGACAGTATCATCAATTATAGCCATTGGGATTTTTTGATTGCCAATTCCATGTATCTCTACACATGTCTTCAATCGATTTTGTTGTCCTCCAATTTAATTCCTTATATGCTTTGTCTGCATTTGCATAACAAGTTGCAACGTCTCCTGAACGTCTTGGAACTATTTTATAAGGAATAGGGACCTTATTAACACTTTCAAATGTATTTACAAGTTGTAATACACTAGTGCCTTCTCCCGAGCCTAGGTTATAGATATAAACATCTGTTTTTTCAGATACTTTTTCTAAAGCTTTTATATGTCCTATTGCTAAATCTACTACATGGATATAATCACGCACACCAGTACCATCAAGCGTATCATAATCATTTCCGAACACACTTAGCTCTGACAGCTTACCTACCGCTACTTGTGCAATATAAGGCATCAAGTTGTTAGGAATTCCTGAGGGATCTTCCCCAATCAAACCAGACTCATGAGCACCAATTGGATTGAAATAACGAAGCAACGCAATACTCCATTCTGAATCTGCCACATGAACATCTTTTAAAATTTGTTCAAGCATCACTTTCGTATACCCATAAGGATTTGTCGCACTTGTTTCCATCGTCTCAATTAGGGGTGACTGATTGTTAATTCCATATACAGTCGCACTTGAAGAAAAGACAATCTTTTTAACATTAAATTCTGACATCACTTCAACAAGTGCTAATGTACTCATAATATTATTTTTGTAGTACATCACAGGCTTTTGCACGGATTCTCCGACAGCTTTATAACCTGCAAAATGAATTGCAGCATCAATCGATTCTTTTTCAAATACCTTTCTCAATGCTTGTTTATCACAAACATCTAATTCGTAAAACACGGGACGTATTCCTGTAATTGCTTCAATACGGTCTAGCACCAAGATGCTAGAGTTCGAAAGGTTGTCGACAATTATGACTTCCTTTCCTAAATTTAGTAATTCTACTACGGTATGGCTACCAATATAACCAGCTCCGCCTGTTACCAATATTGCCATTTGGGTTTCCTCCTAATTAATTCCAACCGACTTAACAAATCTCATAAACGCTTCATGCCCAGACGGTGTATTCTTATAAACTCCTGCATCTTCCAGAACTCTCGCAAACACTTGTCCTACTTCGTGTTGAACTACGCTATTAACCTCTTCTTTATTAATGCGAGGATATTTTTCTTTCAATTGGTCGGCCCATTCTAAATGATAATCCGCAATTGCGTTATCCTCTCCTAAAAGATATTTTCCAACTTCTTCTAACTCTGGTTTCAAACGAGGTGGTAATATCGCAAGTCCCATCACTTCGATTAACCCGATATTTTCCTTTTTAATATGTTGTACATCTTGATGAGGATGGAAAACACCATCTGGGTATTGTTCAGTAGTATGATTATCTCTTAGAACAATATCTAATTCATATCTCCCGTCCACTTTACGAGCAATAGGAGTCACCGTATGGTGTGGGACATCTTCAGTCATAGCAATGATGTCTACTTCTAAATCTGAATATTCCCTCCACTTATTTAGAATTTTATTAGCTAAATCTAACAATCGATTTTTATTTTCACTTTGTAACCTAATTACTGACATTGGCCATTTTACAATACCAGCATTAACATCCTCAAAGTCTTTAAAACGAAATTCACTCTCAAATTTTGCTTTTTCCATTGGGAAAATATGTTTCCCTCCCTGGTAGTGGTTATGACTAAGAATGGAGCCTCCTGAGATAGGAAGATCAGAATTTGAACCAGCAAAATATCCTGGCAAAATATCAACAATCTCCAATAATTGTTCAAATGTTTTAGAGGTAATAGCCATTGGTACATGTTGACTATTTAAAAATATCGCATGCTCATTAAAATATGAGTAGGGAGAATACTGGAATCCCCATACTTCGTCACCAAGTTTCAACCGAATAATTCTATGATTCGAACGTGCTGGATAATTTATTCGCCCCTGATATCCTTCATTTTCCATACATAGTAAACATTTGGGATAATTAGTTGCTTTTACTAATTTTTCAGCAGCAATTGTTTTTGGATCTTTTTCGGGTTTTGACAAATTTATCGTAATCTCTAGCTCTCCGTATTTAGTTGATGATCGAAACTCAATATTCTTAGCAATAGCAGAAGTTTTAATATAATCACTATCTTTACTTAACTTATAAAACTCTTCAACTGCTTCTTGAGGTGATATATCATATGAACTCCAAAAAATATCATTTAATCGACTAGGTAAAGGAACTATGAAATTCATTAACTCTGCTCCTAAACATTCCTTTTCCTCGATTAAATCTTTAATTTTACCGTTTTTTAAGGCGATTTCCACTAAGTAATCTTTTATTTGTTTCAGGTCATTTTCATCGGAAATGCGATCAGTTCCCTCCTCACCTATTAACGCTAGTACTCTATTTTTCACATATATTTTGTCAATTTCATTATACATTCCGTATTCAATTACTCTATCAACAAAATTATCAATAATTGTTTTCATATATTTTTCTTTCTAATTTATGTTCCCATATTTTCTATACATTATCCATTTATAAATTGATTGCGTAGTATGAGCAATTTTATCAAGGTGATGAATAATATCTAAAGCACCAATTACTTCAGAAACATTCCCATCATCTTCAAATATGTAATTCATTATTTTATTTTCAATATTTGTACTAAGCTCTTCTATCTCATTCTGTTTTTGTATAACAACCATATCTAAACATCCAGATTGTTCCTCTCTATAACAAGATATAGCCCTATTCATATGCAGTCCGATAACTTCATGAAGTATTTTTATTTCTGAAATAATTTTCTTCAAAATTTCATTATTTTGAATAATCTGTAGATTTTTTAAAATTTCAACAATTCTATCCCCAATACGTTCAATGTCAGTTGATATTTTTATTACACTAATAATTCTTCTTAAGTCATATGAAACGGGATGTTGTAAACAAATTAACTCATATCCTTTTTTATCAACATTTAGAACTGACTCATTTATGATTAAATCTTCTTTAATCAATTCTATTCGTTCTTCATTTGATAAACATTCAAATAACTTCTCATATTTATCAAGCACAGATACCCAAATGGTCTCTAAATTATTTGATAATTCTATAATTTCATTTTCTAAATATAACCTTAACATTTAGGTACCTCTTCTTAACAAAGTTCAATAGTAACAATTAATATTTTAAACAATATATCAAACATCAATAACTACAATACTTGCATCATCTTTCTTTCCATAGATTGGATCAATAGCAGAAGAATTAAATCTCATCTTAATTAACTCTTCAAAAGTTTTATTTTGATTATTTTGATAGAATTCATAAAAGCCATCGCTCATTAAAACAATTTGTTCACTAGTAACATCTATTTGATTAATAATAGCATGGTCTAAAAATCTCTCATCCAACGAACCTATCCAGTACCCACTCGGTTGATTAGATAATTTTCTGATTTTTTGTAAAATAATTTTTTTATTTAAAACACTATTTGTACCAATTGAGTCTTTTATCTCATTTTTCCCTTTTTCAAATAAGTTATCTACTCTATGATCAGTTATTTCCATTTCGTTTACTAACATGACGCAGTCACCTAGCATCATATACTCCAACTTTTTTTCTGAAAGTTTAGCAAATATAAAAGCAAATGTTGGTAAGCGATAATACTCTGTTAATTCATATGAGTTTAAACCGATTTCATCTTTAACCTCTAGTAAAGCAGTTTCAAATATTTGTTTAAGAGTTTTTGATTCTTTACAATTAACCGACAAACTTTCTGATAAAATATGTACAACTTCTGAGACTGAATAACCTATCTCCTCTTTAGAATTATATAAATCTGTAGCTCCATCAATAATCCAAAAATACTGATTTTGTGAACCTACAGCATCCTCATTTTCTACGGAACTTCCTTGTATCGAACAAATTTTATTTATCTTTACCATAATACTTCAACCCTTTTAGTGTCAAAAGTAAACCAATTCCTGTCACTGTTAAGAATAGTTCCATAATCTTGTTCGAACCAGTCTTTGGTAATTTTTGTTTTACCTCTACTATTTCTTTAGATTTATTAATATGATTTTCAGTTTCTCTGCCATCTCCAACTTTTTTATGGTTCACTTCTTCTATCTTATTATCTTGTTTATTGTCGATCTTGTCATTAATTTGTCTATTATCTTTACTTGAGTTAAACTCTCCTTTCTTCTGGTTACTATCAATTACATTATTTGAATTAGATTGTTTTTCATGCACATATGAACTTGTTTTAAATTTTTCCTCTTTGTTTTTTTCTTTTTCGTTTTTATCACTTAAGTTATTTGTTACAATTTTGTAAAGCCCATTCTCCGTTACAATATTGAAATTACCATCGCTATCACGTATAACTGGTTCTTTCCCATTTGCATTAGATTTGATGAATGATATATACTTACCGGATAAATTATAAAATTGGTTATTTAAAACGGTTATTTTACCCTTTGAATCCTCAATAACAATTCCTTCTTTACCGCCGAATATACTATTCTCTGAGACTACTAAATTATCACTAACTCGTAATAATTCAATATTTGGTTGTTCTGTTTCCTTAGAATTATTATTAATTACATTTTTTGTTACAGTAATATCTGATACTTTTCCTAAATATTCTGCACTATCTTTTGCTACTCTAATAGCCTTTGTTTTAGGATCAGAAATATAAAATGTATTTTCAGTAATAACGACTTTCTTATTTAAATCAAGTTCATCTTTTACATTTTTATAACTAAAAGCATTTATTAAGGCTGCACCATTTTCTCTATAATGTACACTTTCTCCTTTTACTTTCTTATCAAATCTATTTCCTTTAATTAAAATATCAGTGAATCCTGTAAAACGTACACCAGAATACATCATGTTATCAAAATGATTATTTAAAATTTTAATATTAGAGGGGTTCTGTGTCGACAATGTTTGATAGTGTGTACCAATTGCTGTTACTAATTCTCCAGATTTATCACTTTTACCAAAATATGAATTTTGAATAGTAACATTTTCAGATTTTTTCCCATCATCATTCAAAGCATAAGGAAAACCTTTTCTAGTCAATGGTTCAATCTGAATACTCTCCTTACTTATAATTTGCCCATCTTTCATAGTTTTAGGTAAAGCTTGACCAAGAAAACGAGAATTATCGACTAATACATTTTTCGAACCTGCAATTTGAATAGCATGCCCTTGATAACTATCCTTGAATGTTACGTTTTTTATAGTTACGTTATTTGAATTCCCAATAGCAAATGCACCTGAAGAATTTATAAGTGGTAGATTTTTTGCTTTAGTTCCTTCTTCATTCAAAGCACCGTTCATATCAATAGTACCACCAGAATAACTAATATCTTCTGTTGGGCCCCATTCTACTTGCGCACCATCATCCGTAAATAAACCTGTCATAAAAACAATAGAAGGGTGATTCTTAATATTTATACCATTTAGAATTGTAGCTTTCTCATTCAATTCTAAGTGTGTATGACTTTTTAAAAAAACAATTTCTTTTACTAAATAAGTTCCTTCAGGAAAATATACATTTCCTCCGCCTAGTCCTTTAGCTGCAGCATCTATTGTATCTTGAATTGCTTGACGATCATCATTAACCCCGTCACCTATTGCTCCATAATCTTTAACATTCAAAGCTACGTGTTTGTTCAGATTAGTACTTAAAATAGTATTCACTTCCATCCCAGAGATGTTACCAATCATAGTATCATTTGTTATATCAGGTTTATTTTGATTAATACTCACTCCTCCATTATTATCAGTACTTAAACTTGAATTGTTATCAAGACTGAGAGTATCAGAATGGGGTTCCGCAGATAATGATGTAGATGTGCTACTCAACAAAGAGTTCATTTGCATATTATCTTTAGACGAAGAAGTTTCACCAACTACTTCATTAGCTAAAACACTTTGTGTTCCAATAAATAAAACCGCTAAGAGAACTGAGCAAACTCCCACCTTAGACTTACGAATAGAGAAAACCTCATTTTGTTGAAAAGATTTCATATTAGCCTCCAATTAAAAATATTATGTCCTAATTTAATATTCATATAAATTCCATACCAGAAAATGACACCGCTGTCATTTTCTTTATAATATATTTTTAAATCAAAATTGTCAAGGAATAACACAATAAAATATCAAAATTGTGAAAGCGTGACCATTTATATATCTAACCATACTTCTAATAATTCTTTAACCTTCCATTCAAAAGTGATTACTATCTTTCTTAGCTTGAACATAAAAATATCCTATTCACTGTATTTAAAGCATGTTGATATCTCGTAAAATACTAATTTATAAATACAAGAACAAATATCTTGTCATGCAAGCATTCACCAGGTATATTTACATGAATATCGTTCATATAGCGGATTGAAATCAAAACAATACAATATATTTCTTAAATAGATTTTCTATAAAAGCTAGATTCAAGCTCTATAAAAATAGACGCAGTTCTTCTAAAATACTGGAATAGGACATATAGATCATTGTAGACACGTGTTTTATAGATTATTTCAAAAGAATGACTAGAACATGAAAAATAGTCTCAAAACTTTGAACAATATTCTGAAAACAAAAAAGAAAGACGCGAGTTTCCACAACCTCATTCGTGGAAACTCGCGTCTTTCAAAAAATAGGGTGAATTGAAAACTAGAACAAGACACTACATTTTCTAAATGATGCCTAATAAAAATTCTAAATGCTACACCAAATTGCTCACATCTCATTTCAAACCATACAGTATATTGAAACTATAAGAGTACACCTTTGCTTCTAAAATATTGCTAGAAATTAATTTGACTATCCTGATTAATTTGTCCTGTTTTTATTTCATTTTACTATAGGACTTTCAATTGAAAACAACAGTTTTACACTCAATTAGACTTTTTAGAAACAGAATCACTATTACTTGACTGTAGTTTGTCATTTTTTTGATGAAGTTAGCACTTTTTCAGAAACTGTTTTGAAAGTCTCAATGATATAGTCCACTTCTTCATCGCTTAATTTAGTGTGAAGAGGGAGCGTAATTTCATTTTCAAAGAAGGCATAAGCCTTAGGATAGTTCGCCATATCAAAGCCAAGATTCTTATAGGCTGTCAAGAGCGGAAGCGGTTTGTAGTGGACGTTACTGGCAATTCCTGCTTTAGCTAATTCTTGGATAATAAGATTGCGTTCTTCTAAGCTCGCTCCTTCTACATGGGTGATGTAGAGGTGGCGTGAAGATTCGACAGTTTCAGTCTTGTGTGCCAATGGATGGATACGAGAACCTGCAAAACCACTATCATAGCGATTCACGATATCCTTACGACGGCCAAGCAAACTTGGATAGCGGTCCAATTGTACCAAACCAAGAGAAGCCATGATATCGGTCATATTGCACTTGTAGGCTGGTGTGACGATATCGTATTCCCATGAACCCAGTTGCATCTTGGCAAGAGCATCCTTAGTTTGCCCGTGAAGGGAAAGGATTTGGAATTCCTTGTACATCTCTTCGTCGTCAATCGCTGGATTGGCTTTCCAAGTGGCACTTCCTCCCTCAGCAGTTGTAAAATTCTTAACGGCGTGGAATGAGAAGGAAGTAAAGTCAGCGATAGAACCAGCTGGTTGTCCTTTATAAGTAGATCCCAAAGCATGGGCACTATCAGAAACAATCACGATACGGTTAAAGGCTTTTTGCCACTTGCTTGACGCAGTAAAGAGGTCACGTTTCTTCTCCACTACTTGGAACAAACGGTCATAATCGCAAACAATCCCTGCGAGTTCTACTGGGATAATCACTTTAGTTTTTTCAGTGATAGCTTGCTCCAGCAGGTCATAGTCCATCTCAAACGTATCTGCTTGGATATCCACCATGACAGGGGTAGCTCCTACGTGAGTGATGACACTACATGAAGCTGTATAAGTCATGGCTGGAACGATGACTTCATCACCAGGCCCCACTTCCAAAACGCGTAAAATCAACTCCAGAGCGGCTGTCGCAGAGTTGAGACAAACAGTCTTAGGTGTCTGTGTGTAAAGAGACAAGCGGCGCTCCAGTTCTTTTGTTTTAGGACCTGTTGTGATCCAACCAGAACGCAGGGTATCCGCTACTTCAGCAATTTCTGCTTCTGTGATATCAGGCGGTGAAAATGGAATATTGTAATTTGGCATTGATTTGCTCCTTTTATCTGTACTCATTTTCTTATGACTACTTTATTTTAGTACCTCAAACACGGTTTGAAACATGATTTTGATGTCCCCAAAGAAACTAAACTCTCGGAGATAGGCGAGGTTATAGCGCATCTTTTCAGGAAGAACATGCTCCACATAGGCCTGATCAACTGACAGACCTTTCTCCGTCATTTGACTGATGATGGTGTCCTCATCCTTGTAGTTGATGCTGGCTGGAGAGGTAATTCCTGCTTGCAAGAGCAAGGTTGCCATCATTTCAGGGCTATACTGCTCTGTATAACGTGGCACTTCAGGTCGTGTACCGACAAAGGACATCTCACCTTTAAGGACATTGACCAACTGAGGCAGTTCGTCCAAACGGACACGTCGGATGAAATTTCCAACCTTGGTAATACGGCTATCGTTAGCAGAAGTCACCAGACTTCCTTTTTTATCCGCATCCGTCACCATGGTACGGAACTTCCAAATCTTGAACCGACGGTTGTACTGGGTCACACGCTCTTGCTTGTAAATCACTGGCCCCTTGCTATCCAACTTGATCCAAATGCTCAAGATGAGAAAGATGGGAGAAGTTAGAACCAGTAAGACCAAGGCCAAAACCCAGTCCAAGCAACGCTTGAAAATCAGCGAACCCTTCCTTTTAGAGACAAGCTGGTAGTAAGACTCAACCTCGCTTGATTTCATTTCCACGGGCAAGTCTTCCCATTTCAGCATGCTGTTTCTCCTTTGTTTTTATTATACTATTTGTCAACATTTTTCATTATACCACAAAATGGAAAAGGCGGTGAAAGAAATCTGTAATTTGAAGGATTTCCTTCTTACACTCAATGAAAATCAAAGTATAGCTCTAAGATTGCAGATAAAACTGACGCGGTTTGAAGGGATTTTCAAAGAGTATTAGGACATGGCCCCTGCCTGCAAGCTATACATCTTGTGATAGGTTCCTCCCAAGGCCAAGAGTTCCTCATGGGTTCCACTCTCGATAATGCGCCCCTTATCCAAAACATAGATACAGTTGGCGTCTTGGATGGTAGAAAGGCGGTGGGCGATAGCAATGGTTGTCCGTCCCTTTCTCATCTTAGCTAGTGAGGCTTGAACCAGACTTTCTGTTTCAGAGTCAATATTAGCTGTCGCTTCATCCAAAATCAGAATTTTAGGCTGACTGGCGACTGTTCTAGCAAAGGCAAGAAGCTGACGTTGACCAGTAGAAAAGCTCGAACCACGCTCGGAAATAGGGGCATCATAGCCCAAAGGAAGTTCCTGAATAAAGGAATCTGCATCCACAAAGGCAGCCGCGGCCTGAACTTGCTCATCACTGATATCTTGGTACATGGCGATATTGGACTTGATGGTTCCATGATAGAGGAAGGGATCCTGCAAGACCAGACCGATGTTTTTTCTCAGCTCTTCCTGACTGTAGTCCCGGATATCCACACCATCCAAGAGAACTCTCCCTGATTGAAATTCATAAAAGCGCATGAGTACATTGATGATCGAAGATTTCCCCGAACCTGTATGCCCTACAAAGGCAATGGTTTCACCCTTGTTAACAGAGAAAGAAATATCATCCAGAATCGGATGTTTACCGTCATATGAGAAACACACATGTTCAAAACGGATATTGCCTTCTTGGACTTTGGCTTGCCCATCTTTTTGAAGAGGCTCATAGGTCTTCTCGTCAATTAAGGCAAAGACACGGCCTGCAGACACCATGGATGTTTGAAGGGTTGAAAAGTTTTGCGTCACCTCAATCAAGGGATCAAAGAGACGGTTGATGTACTGGATAAAGGCATACATGGTTCCTGCCGTTATCCCGATAGAAAGGCCACGGTAACCAAAGTAGGCCATCAAGACAGCGTATCCTAGGAGTTTCAGCAAACTCATGGCAGGGCGCAAAAAGAGGGCATCCAAGGCTACAGAACGGTTGGCATAGACCAAGTGTTCTCGGTTAATCTCATCAAATTCTGCCTGTAGGCGCTTCTCTTGATTAAAGGCCTGAATAATTCTGATTCCCTCGATATTCTCTGCCAGCTTACTATTGATATCTGACAAGAGACTTCTGGTTTTCTCGATGATTTTCACTGACTTTTTCCGATAGAGATTGACCAAAAGGAAAATCAAGGGTAGAAAGAGCAAGACTAAGGCTGTCAAACGAAAGTCCAGAACCAACATGGTATACAGAGTTGTCAGAAAGATGAAAACTGCTGAGATAAAGCTGGACAAAATTCCCGAAAACATATCACTGATGGTTTCGGTATCATTGGTCAAACGAGAGACAATGGAACCTGCTGGCGTCTTGTCAAAATAAGACATGCCCAGTTTCTCCATATTGGCAAAGGCATCGCGACGAATATCCCTAACAATACTGTAGGACACCCGCGCAAAGAGAAGATTACCGACATACTGAACTAGAGTTTGTAGGATATAAAGGCCATAATAGACCAACAAAACGGTCACAGCGAGTTGGTTGAGATTGCTGAGATACTGGTCGATAAAGTGGGAAGCCACAAGGGGAATGACGCTTTTAATGACTGTCGTCGCTAGGAGAAAACTGAGTGCCAAAAAAGTCAGAAGGCCGTAAGGCTTGAGATAAGACATCAAGCGCTTCAATACAGCCCATTGTTCTTGTTTATTCTGCATCTTCTTCTCCTTTCATTTCCAACTGCTGAGACTGATAAGTTTGGGCATACCAGCCATCCAAGGCTAGCAAGTCATCGTGTGTACCTCGTTCGATGATTTGACCATTTTGCAGGACTAAAATCAAATCTGCATGGACAACTGCACTTAGGCGATGAGCCGTGATAATGGTTGTCTTGTCCTTTCGCGTTTCCTTGAGGTTGTCGATAATCGCATACTCTGTCTTGGCATCCACGGCCGACAAAGAATCATCCAAAATCAAGATATCAGGGTCTAAAATCATCGCCCTACTCATAGCCAGACGTTGCTTTTGACCACCAGAAAGACTGACTCCCTTTTCACCAATCAGCGTATCAAATCCCTGAGGCATGTCTACAATGTCTTGGTAAACTTGAGCTAGCTTAGTCGCTTCCTCGACCGCCGAAAGAGGCAGTTTAGGATTGCCAAAGCGAATATTGTCCAAGATTGAAGTCGCAAAGAGGAACTGGTCCTGAGGAACATAGCCCATAAGACTACGAAGGTCTGTCAGACGATAGTCACGAATATTATGACCGTTTAAGTAAATAGCACCCTTATCCACATCGTATTCACGCAAGAGAAGCTTGATCAAGGACGTTTTTCCAGAGCCTGTCTGACCAACCAAGCCCAGAGTTTGCCCTTTTTCCAAACTAAAGTGAACATTTGTCAGTGTTTCCTCATTTTCAAAGGCAAAGCTATCAATGCCATATTCCAAACGTCCATTTTCAATACCATCTAAAGGAAACTCTGGGTCTTTTACTGGAGATTCCTGAGACAAAAGACTTTCTATCCGCTGGTAAGAAACCTTCCCTCGCTGAGTAATATTAAAGAGGAAGCCGATGGCCATAAGAGGCCAAACCAGCATATCCAAATAGCTGATAAAAGTGACCAGATTCCCAACGGTGATTTGCCCTTTCTGAACCATCAAGGAGCCGACCAAAAGCGTTAAAACATAGGATGAACCAACAAACAAGAGAACCATAGGGTCAAAGAGACTATCGTATTTCATGGTTTGTAGGTTCTTTTGGAAGGTTAATTCATTGACTGTCTGAAAGGACTTCAACTCGTCCGCCTGGTAACCGAAAGACTTGGTCACTTTGATACCTGATACGGACTCCTGCACCTTGTTATTGAGTTCGGAAAAGGCGGCTTGCGATTCGCTAAAAGCCTTGTGGGTCTTTCTACCTAGACGACTGGTCGCATAAGCCATGAAAGGCAGGGGCAGAATGGCAACCAAGGTCATCTGCCATGAAATGCTAAAGAGCATGGTCAACAAGGTCACTAAAGCTGTGATTGAGGCATCAACCGCTGACATAACCCCTCCCCCTGCCAGACGCGTTAAGGCATTGATATCGTTGGTTGCGTGTGCCATCAGGTCCCCCGTCCTATAGGTTTGATAAAAGGCTGGAGACATTTTTGTGAAATGCTCAAATAAGCGAGAGCGCATAATCTGTCCCAAACGGTAGGAAGTACCGAGGATATACATACGCCAAACATAGCGCAGATAGTACATCCCAAAGGCTGCAAGAAGCAAGTAAAATAGGGCAAGAAGGAGGTCCTGCTGGGTTAATTGCCCCGATGTGATGGCATCAATGACCCTCCCCATAACCATTGGGGGAATGAGGTTGAGGACGGAAACCAAGACCAGAGCCACAATCCCGACTAAATAACGGCGTTTTTCTAACTTGAAAAACCACCAAAGTTTTTGAATAATGGACATAACATCCCTTTCTGATTGCAAATAGAAACCTGAGGCCAAGACCCCAGGTTTTTCTTATTCATAGGTTACGACTGTGACCGCACCCTTGTCATACTCAGCGATAAAGATATTGGCTACATTGTCATGCCCTTGCTTGCTGAGGTTATCAAGCAACCACTCTTCGTTACGACCAATCGACTCCAAAACATCGACTTGTATCACACCGTCAGTCACAACTGGATACTTAGGATTTTCATCTCCCATTTGGACCACGATGAGTTGGCCATTTTGCTCCTGCACAGCGCGTTTGACCTGCTTCATCTGGAAAATCCCTTGGCTACGAAGCTTGAGGGCTACTTCCGCTGCAGACAAACCAACTGAACGACAGGCTTCTGGGTCAATCTGACCATTTTTGATGAGGAGAGTTGGCTTACCATCAATCAAGCGTTTGACAAAATGAACATTGTTACTAAGCCACTTGAGGGTCAAAACCAAAATCGTCCACATCATCAAAATCACTGCGTACTGGAGAATGCTGATAGAACTATTGTAAATCACCCCACCGATGATACCACCGAGAACATAGTTCTGAATTTGGTCTGTCGCAGAGTTAGGTGCTAGGTTCCCCTTTCCTGTCACATTGATAACAAAAACAAGCGAGAAGAGCCCCAAGGCCAGTTTGATTAAAATTTCCATATAGTTGAGCGTCATTTGTTTACCTCCACCAATTCAATAGCGTCTGTTTGATTCAATTCTAATTTCTCTAAAAGATACTTGTCTGGTTGGCTCCCGTTCATGGCGCGGTAGAAATTTGGACCTACCTTGACAAGCGCTCCATCAGTGGCTGCAGAAGTATTGACATAAACTTCTGATTTATCCACTCCCAAGTCTTTGGAAACAACCTCTATGAAATGAAGGGAGGTTTGAAATTGGTTGTTAGAGGCTTGATTGGTCTGGTATTTTGAGATTGTCATCAAAAGCATGGCCACCAAGGTCAAGGCCAAAATCATGACCAATTCCCGAAACTTAGTCCCCTTTTTATCTCGATAGGCTTTAAAAGCAAAAAATCCTGTGATAGCTAGGAGCACAATCCCAAAGCCAATCATGATTCCATTTTGCTGACTGATTTGGCTAAGTACATAGTCATATGAGTAAAATTTCATTTATTTTCACTCCCTTTCATAAAATCATTCTTAATTATAAACGAAAGAGAGTGATTTTTCAAGCCATACGTTGGGGAAATGGACCTTTTTTTGGTATAATAAAATCTATAATCTGAATGAAAAAGGTAACTTTATGAAACTCATCTCATGGAATATTGATTCCCTCAATGCTGCCCTAACTAGTGACTCAACTCGTGCCAAATTGTCCCAAGAAGTACTACAAACCTTGGTCGCTGAAAATGCTGATATCATCGCTATCCAAGAAACCAAGCTTTCTGCCAAGGGTCCTACAAAGAAACACTTGGAAATTTTAGAAGAACTCTTCCCAGGCTACGAAAACACGTGGCGCTCTTCTCAAGAGCCTGCCCGCAAAGGCTACGCTGGTACCATGTTCCTCTATAAGAAAGAACTCACACCCACTGTCACTTTCCCAGAAATCGGTGCCCCTTCTACCATGGACTTGGAAGGCCGTATCATTACTCTAGAATTTGATGAATTTTTCGTTACCCAAGTTTACACACCAAATGCTGGCGATGGACTCAAACGCTTGGAAGAACGTCAAGTCTGGGATGTCAAATATGCGGAGTATTTGGCTGAACTAGACAAAGAAAAACCAGTCCTTGCGACCGGTGACTACAATGTAGCCCACAATGAAATCGACCTTGCAAATCCTGCTAGCAACCGCCGTTCACCTGGATTTACCGACGAAGAACGTGCTGGATTTACCAACCTTTTAGCAACTGGATTTACGGATACCTTCCGTCATGTTCATGGCGATGTTCCAGAACGCTACACTTGGTGGGCGCAACGCAGCAAGACTTCTAAAATCAACAATACAGGCTGGAGAATCGACTACTGGCTGACAAGTAACCGCATCGCTGACAAGGTCACTAAATCTGATATGATTGACTCAGGTGCTCGCCAAGACCACACACCCATTGTCATGGAGATTGAACTCTAAGGAGAAAACGAATGGACTATCAAGCTGTCATTCCTGAATTTGTAGTATCTGACATCGAAAAATCACGCCACTTCTACTGCGACCTGCTAGGATTCTCTGTCGAATACGAGCGCCCAGAGGAGAAATTTCTCTTCCTCTCGCTTGAAGACTGCCAACTTATGCTAGAAGAAGGCAGCGCAGAAGAATTAGCTCAGCTGACCTATCCTTTCGGGCGCGGTGTCAATATTTCCTTTGGCATCAAGGATGTCCCTCAGCTCCACCAAAAACTGCTGGAATCTGACTATCCTATCCATCGTCAACTGACAAAAAGAGAATTTCGTGTTGGGGATCATTATATCTATCCACATGAGTTTGCAGTTTTGGATCCAGATGGCTATTTTTTAAGATTTAGTGAATAGAATAATAGAACCCTACAATACTGTATCTCGTTGTAGGTTTCTTTTTTGTTCGTTTTTTTCATTAAAACACTAACAAAACATTTGATTTCTAAAGTTATTTAGTGTAAAATAAAAACATTGGCTCAATCCTATTTGAAATTGAATACCATTTTACTTGTTTATGTCGTGAATTGGCGCGACGTTTCTACAAGGTGCCGGAACACCTAACAATAAGTAAGTCAGCAGTGAGGTATGGTCGTTTTTGCCATGCCTATTTTGGGGACTTACTTAGAGATTAAGTAGGTCCTTTTTCTATCAGTTTTACTAGATAGAAATCTGAAACAAGTAAATGGATTGGCTTTTAGACTTTAGGAGGTCTTATGAAATTATTAGAAGAGCGCATCCTCAAGGATGGGCATATCTTGGGTGATAACATCCTCAAGGTGGATTCCTTTTTAACCCACCAAGTTGACTTTAGCCTGATGCGAGAGATTGGTAAAGTTTTTGCGGAAAAATTTGCTTCTGCTGGCATTACCAAGGTTGTGACCATTGAAGCGTCGGGTATTGCCCCAGCCGTTTTTACAGCGGAAGCCTTAAACGTTCCCATGATTTTCGCCAAAAAAGCTAAGAACATTACTATGAACGAAGGCATCTTAACTGCCCAAGTCTACTCCTTTACCAAGCAAGTGACCAGTACCGTTTCTATCGCTGGAAAATTCCTCTCACCAGAGGACAAGGTTTTGATTATCGATGATTTCCTTGCTAATGGCCAAGCTGCCAAAGGCTTGATTCAAATCATCGAACAGGCTGGTGCCACAGTCGAAGCTATTGGTATTGTGATTGAAAAATCCTTCCAAGATGGCCGTGATTTGCTTGAAAAAGCAGGCTACCCTGTTCTATCACTCGCTCGTTTGGATCGTTTTGAAAATGGTCAAGTTATTTTTAAGGAGGCAGATCTCTAATGCAAACTCAAGAAAAACACTCGCAAGCAGCCGTTCTTGGCTTGCAGCACTTACTAGCCATGTACTCAGGATCCATCCTGGTTCCCATCATGATTGCGACAGCCCTTGGCTATTCAGCTGAGCAGTTGACTTACCTGATTTCTACAGATATCTTCATGTGTGGGGTAGCAACCTTACTTCAACTCCAACTCAACAAATACTTTGGAATTGGACTCCCAGTCGTTCTCGGAGTTGCCTTCCAATCTGTCGCTCCCCTGATTATGATTGGGCAAAGCCATGGTAGTGGCGCTATGTTTGGAGCCCTCATCGCATCAGGGATTTACGTGGTTCTTGTTTCAGGCATCTTCTCAAAAGTTGCCAATCTTTTCCCATCTATCGTAACAGGATCTGTTATTACCACGATTGGTTTAACCTTGATTCCTGTCGCTATTGGAAATATGGGAAATAATGTTCCAGAGCCAACTGGTCAAAGTCTCTTGCTTGCAGCTATCACTGTTCTGATTATCCTCTTGATTAACATCTTTACCAAAGGATTTATCAAGTCTATCTCCATTTTGATTGGTCTAGTTGTTGGAACTGCCATCGCTGCTACTATGGGCTTGGTGGACTTCTCTCCTGTTGCGGCAGCACCGCTTGTCCATGTCCCAACTCCTCTCTACTTTGGAATGCCAACCTTTGAAATCTCATCTATTATCATGATGTGTATCATCGCAACGGTGTCTATGGTTGAGTCAACTGGTGTTTATCTGGCCTTGTCTGATATCACGAAATACCCAATCGACAGCACGCGCCTGCGCAACGGTTACCGCGCAGAAGGTTTGGCCGTACTTCTCGGAGGAATCTTTAACACCTTCCCTTACACAGGATTTTCACAAAACGTTGGTTTGGTTAAATTATCAGGCATTAAGACTCGCCTGCCAATCTACTACGCAGCTGGTTTCCTCGTTCTCCTTGGACTCCTACCTAAGTTTGGTGCCCTTGCCCAAATCATTCCAAGCCCTGTCCTCGGTGGTGCCATGCTGGTGATGTTTGGTTTTGTATCTATTCAAGGGATGCAAATCCTCGCCCGCGTTGACTTTGCTAACAATGAACACAACTTCCTTATCGCAGCTGTTTCAATCGCTGCAGGTGTCGGACTCAACAACAGTAATCTATTTGTCAGCATGCCAACAGCCTTCCAAATGTTCTTCTCAAACGGAATCGTCGTAGCCAGCCTACTTGCTATTGTTCTCAATGCAGTACTGAATCATAAAAAGAAATAAGAAAAAGAGGTATGAGCCTCTTTTTTGTTTATCTATATCCTTACCTGTCTGTCTTCTGACCTTTGGCCTGTGACAAACATGGTAAAGGTTGCTTTACAGACATTTCTGCCTTCTTGATTGGTAATATCCACATCCACCACACAGGTTGTGCGACCTTGATGGACGCATTCTCCTTTAATGGTCAACACGTCATCGAGTTTTCCTGCCTTGAGGTAGTTGATAGAGGATTGGAGTGTCACCCCATCAAGCCCCAGCGAGATAACCACCAAACCACTAATCTGGTCACAAAGGGTAAAAAGATAGCCACCATGGGCATTGCCATAGTAGTTGAGCGACGAGTCCACTACTTTGGTCGTCACCACAACGTGACCATCTCTCATTTGTTCAATTTCGTAATTTTCAAAGGCAGATATAGCGTCAAAATGAAAATCTTTCATCGTTTCCTCCTGATAGTTCAAACGACACTATGATACTACTTTTTATAGGACTGTGCAAGGAGAAAGCTCCTAGTCTGGCAAAATTCCGACCTGCTCTACAAAGCGCATAAAGGCTGCCTGTCCTTGTTCTGTCTGCTTGTAAACTCCTGCATCCTCAAGCACACGAGCAAAGATAGCCCCCACAGAGTCCTTGACAATTTCAAGGGATTTTTCTTTATCCGCTAGGTCTGGATATTTGGCTTTGAGCTGGTCTGCCCATTCCTGATGATAAGTCGCAACTGTATCCCCTTCTCCAACAAGATAGCTGGCGACTTGCTCTACTTCTGCTTTTAGACGTGGTGGCAAAATAGCCAAGCCCATGACCTCAATCAAGCCGATATTTTCCTTCTTGATATGTTGGACATCCTTGTGGGGATGATAAATACCATCAGGATGTTCTGGCGATGTCTGATTGTCTCGCAAGACTAAGTCCAACTCAAACTGTCCATCGCGTTTACGGGCAATGGGTGTTATGGTGTGATGCGGTGTCCCATCAGTCTCTGCCAAAACCTGCTCTGTAGGATCTGAATACTGACGCCATTCTCGCAAAATCTTATCAGCCAAGTTAATCAAATCCTCTTTAGAATCCGAAGTCAAACGTAGCACTGACATCGGCCACTTGACAATCCCAGACTTGACCTGCTCAAAACCAGCAAATCGGAAAGTCTTTTGCAAGGGAGCCAATTCCATAGGAAATACGTGACGGCCTCCCTGATAGTGGTCATGAGTTAGAATAGAGCCTCCCACGATCGGCAAGTCCGCATTTGAACCCGCAAAATAGCCCGGAAACTGCTCCACGATAGCCAACAGACGCTCAAAACTCTGACGACTGATAGCCATGGGACGATGCTGACCATCTAAGAAAATACAGTGCTCATTAAAATAAGCATAGGGCGAATACTGGAACCCCCACTCCTGACCCGCCATTTCAAAACGGATAATGCGGTGATTGCTACGAGCTGGATGGTTGACTCGACCGTGGTAGCCCTCGTTCTCTATACAAAGCTGACACTGGGGATAATTGCTAGCTTGCACCAACTTGGCCGCTGCAATCTCTTTCGGATCCTTTTCAGGCTTAGAGAGGTTGATAGTAATCTCCAGTTCACCGTAATCAGATGGAACACGATAAGCAATATTCTTAGCAATGGCCTTGAGCTTGATGTAGTCATTTTTCTGGCTGAGTTGGTAAAAATCCGCTATTGCCTGTTCGGGAGATTGGGCATAGGTTGCCCAAAAGTCACGATTGACCTGACTCGGACAAGGGGTTGCTAAGTCCATTAGTTCAGCACCGAGAATTTCACGCGCAGTCTGACTATCCTCAATCGTTTCTAATCGAACGGCTTCCTCAACCAGCTGGTCCTTGAGGTCAATCAATTTATCCAGATTCGTCTCAACTTCCAAAACACCGTCTCCCACTCGTGCCAAAACACGATTGGTCAGGTAGATTCGATCCATTTCCTCAAATGAACTTTCAGAAATGACATGTGTTACAAATTTATCTACTAAGGTCACTATAGAGCCTCCTTTTGACTAGTCAAGGACGCGAGTGCCACCTGCAACTTCAGCGATATAGAAGCTTGGAGCGTATCCAACTACTTCCTCGTAGTGTTTGCCTACAGCTTCCTTAAAGGTATCAACAGTGTTTTTTTGAACCAAGGCAATGGCACACCCGCCAAAACCTGCCCCTGTCATACGAGCACCGAGAACACCTTCTTGTGCCCAAGCTGTATGAACAAGAGTATCCAATTCCAAACCAGTTACTTCATAATCATGCTCTAGGGAAACGTGTGACGCATTCATCAAACGACCAAATGTTTCCAAATCTCCTGCTTCGAGGGCTGCTTGAGCTTTAAGGGTACGTTGGTTTTCAAGCACAGCATGACGAGCACGTTTCAAACGATTTTCATCTTTGATTAGATAGCTATATTGGTCAAAGGCCCACTCGTCCAATTCACCCAAGGTCTGAATATCTAAGGCTACTTGCAATTCTTCCACTGCTTTTTCACACTCAGCACGACGTTCATTGTATTTAGAGTCCGCCAATTCACGGCGTTTATTAGTGTTCATGATAACAACAACATTGTCCTTCAAATCAAGTGGCACCAAATCATACTCTAAAGTGTTAGTATCTAGGTAAATAGCACGTTGGTCAGCCCCCATACCGATAGCAAACTGGTCCATAATGCCAGAATTTACTCCGATAAAGCTATTTTCTGTTTGTTTTCCGATTTTAACCAAATCCAAACGGTCTAGTTTTAAATCAAAGAGATGCTCTGCCACGACCCCTGTCAAGAGTTCCAAGGATGCTGATGAAGACAAGCCAGCACCATTTGGGATATTCCCATAAACATAAAAATCAAAACCTTTGTCAATCACGTGCCCAGCTTCTTGCAAGAAATGAAGAACCCCTTTTGGATAGTTAGTCCAGCCGTGCTCTTTTTCAAACTTAAGGTCAGCAAGAGGCACTTCGATGATACCCTTGTCCTCAAAGTTAGCTGAGTAGAAACGTAAAACTTGGTCGTCACGCTTGCGAGCTGCACCGTAAGTTCCCAAGGAAATGGCTGCTGGAAATACATGTCCACCATTATAGTCTGTGTGCTCACCAATCAAGTTGATACGACCTGGTGAAAAGAATGTTTGGTCTGCTTCTTGACCAAAAACAGCAAGAAAGTCTTTGCGAAGTGCTTCAGTAGTAAGATGTTGTGTCATATGATTTCTCCTTTTACTGTCCGTTAAGTCGTCTTAACGTGTAATCGTTTTCTTCTATTGTATCCAAGGGATTTTCCAAGGTCAATCCTTTTTACTAAACTTTTACTAAACTATCGGTAAAAGGCAGAAAAATATGATATACTAATCTAATCAAGGAGGATTTATGGCTACCTTAAAAGACATTGCACAGCTAGCCTCTGTCTCTATCGCGACCGTATCCCGTGTCCTAAACCGCGATCAGAGCCTATCTGTTACAGAAGAAACCAGACACCGTATTTTAACCGTTGCTGAAGAGCTGGGCTACACCAAGCACCTCAAGACAGGCGAGTCCCACAAGCCCAAGCAAAAGATTGCCATTATCCAATGGGTCAGTGAACAAGGAGAGCTGGACGACCTTTACTACTACCAGATTCGCCTAGGCATAGAAAAAAGAGCCCAAGAACTGGACTACGATATCTTGCGCTATTTTAATGACCATCCTTTTACCCTAAGCGAAGAAGTGATTGGGATTCTCTGCATCGGAAAATTTAGCCGAGCTCAGATTTCTGCCTTTGAAGAATACCAAAAGCCTCTTGTCTTTCTAGACAGTGATACTCTTTCACTAGGACATACCTGCATTATCACGGACTTTTACACTGCCATGAAACAGGTTGTCGATTATTTTCTCATCCAAGGGATGGACCGCATCGGGATTCTAACAGGCCTTGAAGAAACAACTGACCAAGAAGAAATCATTCATGACAAGCGTCTTGAAAACTTCAGAAACTACAGTCAAACAAAAGGAATCTATCATGATGAACTGGTCTTTCAAGGGAGCTTTACCGCCCAGTCTGGTTATGACTTGATGAAGGAGGCTATTCAGAGTTTAGGAGACCAACTCCCACCAGCCTTTTTTGCTGCCAGCGATAGTTTAGCCATCGGTGCCCTCCGTGCCCTTCAAGAATCTGGAATCAATCTGCCAGACCGTGTCAGCCTCATTTCCTTTAATGACACTAGTCTGACCAAGCAAGTCTATCCTCCCCTTTCTAGCATCACGGTCTATACTGAGGAAATGGGCCGAGCAGGGATGGATATTCTTAACAAGGAAGTTCTCCACGGTCGCAAAATTCCTAGCCTGACCATGCTAGGAACCAGACTGACTTTGAGAGAGAGTACTCTGCCATAACTCCACAAATTAAACATGACAAAAAATCCTAATAGAGAGACTTAAATCTCCATTAGGATTTTCTTTGTTAGTCCATCACAATCATAGACTTAATGGTCTTACGTTCGTCCATGTCTTTATATGCCTGGTCAATATCTTCTAATTTATAGCTCGAAGTAAAGACGCGGCCTGGATTGATATCGCCATCAAGGACGGCTTTTAGTAAGAATTGCTTATCGTATGTTGTGACAGAAGCTGGACCACCACCGATTATTGTATTTTGACCAAAGGTTGAGCCAATGGCTCGATTTTCATAGTGCGGTACGCCAACAAAGCCCAAACGACCTCCATTATGAAGCACCCCAAGGGCTTGATCGACAGCTGCCTCCGTACCGACACACTCAAGAGCGGCATCTGCTCCACCTCCAAGGATTTCACGGACTTTGGCAATACCTTCTTCACCACGTTCAGCAACAACAGCTGTCGCACCTGACTCCAAGGCCATTTTTTGACGGTCTTCGTGGCGACTCATAAGGACAATTTGAGATGCTCCACGCATTTTAGCGGCGATAACAGCACATTGCCCAACAGCCCCATCACCGATAACGACAACCTTGTCGCCTTTTTGCACATTAGCCACACGCGCTGCATGGTAACCGGTCGGCATGACATCAGCAAGTGTCAAAAGTGACTTGAGCATGCCTTCGCTATAATCTGAAGGTTGACCTGGAATTTTCACAAGTGCCCAATTAGCAAAGTGGAAACGGATATACTCAGCCTGGACACCACCTGACCAGTTGTTTCCTGGATGATTATCACACGAGCCATC
The DNA here is from genome assembly GCF_013277075.1 of Streptococcus sp. 959. Classification (GTDB taxonomy): domain Bacteria; phylum Bacillota; class Bacilli; order Lactobacillales; family Streptococcaceae; genus Streptococcus; species Streptococcus pseudopneumoniae_C. Next base: position 10,456 of record NZ_VMMF01000013.1, on the reverse strand, counting down.
AAAACCAGCACGGCAGGCATCACACTGGCCACAACCATGTGTGAAAGGTGCAATGACAAAGTCACCTGCTTTTACTGTAGTAACGTTCTCACCAACTTCTTCGACAATCCCGATCGCCTCATGACCGCTATTTCTATGCCCTTCTTCGATTTCGGGATTACGGTAACTCCAAAGGTCCGAACCACAAACGCAAGTACGGACAATGCGGATAATAGCATCATCTGCTTCTATAATTTGAGGACGGTCAATAGTAGCAAGTCCAACCTGACCCGCCTTTGTATATACTGCTGATTTCATTTAAAATTTTCCTTCCTTGTAAAGTTTAATTTTGAGATTTAAGCGATTTAAAGCCGTCTGTAACTGAGACAAGCGCTCCTCTAATTTTTTCTTTTCGTCTTCTAAAATACCAAGCCTTTCCTCTCTCGTTTCATCCCCCTTTTGGTAGAGCGACATATAGTCAACTAAACTGTCCACAGAGACACCCGCCGAACGAAAACACTTAATAAATTCCAGTGCTTCTATATCTTGATCTTGAAAGTCACGAATTCCAGTTGCGGTTCTAGTAATCGGTGGCACAAGACCAACCCGTTCATAATACCGAATCGTATCCGCTGAAATTTCCAATAAGTCGCTGGCAGATTTAATATTCATACGCTTACCTCCTATCATTTTATTCACTGAGTTTAAGCTATTCTAACTCACTTATCTTATTATATAACTTTGAGTTGACTCTAAGTCAAGCATTTGGCATCTAATCTAAAAATTTTTTATAATTATCAATCATACATCTGGAGTTTATACAATGCTCTTCTCTTACCAATTTTAAATAATAAAGAAAATACTCTATTCCAAATAAGATAGTACTCAATTATTTGTCGCTTTTTTCTAATGATAATGCCCATGATTCGGCTCCAAGTCACACAGCTTACGCTTATGTTCTTGATGAGTTTCTAGGTCTGCATCCACCTCAATGGTAATATTTTGGAAACCACAATCTTTGAGGAAAATTCGAATAGATTCTTTACAAGCTTCCATATTTCCCACTTCTTTTATACAAACATGGACAATGGCATTTTTTTCCAAACCATCCATAGTCCAGAGATTAAGCTGATTAAGACTGGCCACATTGTCCAATCGCTCCAGCCCATTCTTTACTTGCTTGATATCAAGACCTTCTGGCACAGCATCCAAGAAAATCTTGAGCGTAGACCAAAAACGTGGAAGAGCTTTTGAAAGAATAAAGAAAGAAATGACAAGGGACAAAAGTGGATCTAGGATATACCAGTTCGTGAATCGAAGAACAATCGCCATCAGAATCACAGCCAGCCACCCTAGGGTATCTTCCAGAAAATGCAGACTCAGAATAGACTCATTCTTTGTCTTTCCCTTACTAACCACTAGACTGGCTAACACATTAATAGTAATCGCAATCATTCCTAACCAGAGAATCCCCTCATCATTGACTGGTTGCGGATTTAAAATCTTCGTGACATTTTCCAAAATGACTAGAACAGATCCTGTCATGAGTATTATCGCTGTCACCAAGGCTCCTAGCAGACTAAAACGCTTATAGCCCAAGGTGTACTGATTGTCTTCCTCACGATTAGAGATGGTTTCTAGAAAAGCTGATATTCCAATTGCAATCGCATCTCCCAAGTCATGCACAGAGTCAGCAAGAACTGCACTGGACCCAAATAATCCACCAGCGATAAACTCGACAATGGCATAAGTCACATTTAAGAAAAAAGCTAGCCAAACAGCATATTTTGCCTTCATATTTCTCATTCCTTTGTTATAATAGATTCATGAACACCTTGTTCACTATCATTATCCACTAAAACTTGAAGAAAGGATAGAAGCAAAGCGTCAGCTTTATTCAGTTCTGAACAATTTGCCTCAAGTGTCCATATGACTAAGATTGACCGCCGTATCAGTAAAACAAAAAAAGCCATCTATCAAGCTTTTCTACAACTTTTGAATGCTAAAGGTTACGAGGCTACTACTGTTCAGGCTATCATTGATCTCGCAGATGTGGGCCGCTCCACATTTTACTGCCACTATGAGAGCAAGGAGCTGCTTCTAGACGAGCTCTGTCGCTACCTCTTCCATCACCTCTTTGAAAGAGAGCAATCTATTTCAACCGAAGATTACCTCGCCCACCTCTTTCTGCATTTTCAGAAAAATCAAGACCATATCACCAGTCTTCTATTCTCCAAAAATGACTACTTCCTCCGTCAACTTCAGAGAGAGTTGGAATACCACGTCTATCCCATGCTGGCTGATGATTTGAGAGAAGCTCACCCAGGTCTGCCTACTTCTTATCTCCAACACTTAGTTGTTACCAACTTTATCGAGACATTGACCTGGTGGCTAAAAAAAGGACAAGACTTCACAGAACAAGAAGTTGTCCAGTTTTATCTAGACCTTCTCATTACTAAAAATTGAATACAGAGTAGAGCTCAGTTGCCTTATACCTAGGCTACTGAGTTTTTCATTTTTTTAACAATAAAAGAGGACCAACTGATCCTCTTTTTCATAATATAATACTCTTCGAAAATCTCTTCAAACCACGTCAACGTCGCCTTGCCGTAGATATATGTAACTGACTTCGTCAGTCTTATCTACAACCTCAAAGCAGTGCTTTGAGCAACCTGCGGCTAGTTTCCTAGTTTGCTCTTTGATTTTCATTGAGTATAAAATCCTTTATTATCAACTCTTTCTGTTTTAACAGAAAACTCAAAACAGTACTTTCAAACATCTCTTATTAGTTAGGTAAGTCAGTATTATGCTTAGCTGCCTTACTCCACTGATACCATCCAACTAGACTATTGATGAGATAAATCAGGTATTTCCCTTGAATTTGCAGGCTTTCTCCCCACCAGAGATAAATAGAAAAGACATTTGTAGCTGCCCAGAATATCCATTGTTCACGGTAAACAGCTGTCATGAGAATTTGTCCTACCCCATTGGTCGCATCTGTGATTGAATCACGATAGGGACGATTGGCACCAATAGACTGATAAATGAATCCAAAGACCAACCACCAAAGAACACTAATGGAAAGATACTTGGTCCAACCCTTGCCATCCAGCTTACGCGCGACAAACTCCTGCTTTTCTTTCTTGAACTGAGCTTGATAAATCCAAACTAGAAGTCCAATCGGCTGCATGACCGTGAAGTAAAGGGTCGTCAACACCTCACCATAAAAGCCTTTCTGCAGAGCCAAAATAAGGTAGATAACAGAGTTAATCAAGCCAAAAAGATAATTGCTTGCTCGACCTTCCGACACAAAGATAACACAGATAATCCCTGTCAGACTACAAATCATCCCAATCCAGTCAACAATACGGTGTTCATAAATCAATTCCAGCCAGAGAGGAAAACTTCCTAAAACCAGCAAATACAACCACTGGGCAAAACTGCGATGGGCAAAAAGGTCATCCCAGATAGCCTTCATAGTTCCTGAAAATCCTAAATCAGCCATCGCCGTAACCATACGACGGTAACCACCTGACATTTCACCTAGGGTTGTTTTGATATTCTCAATTTTCTTTTGCAAATAAGTAGGCATCATTTCTCCTTTTGTTTTTAAAGAGCCGTGTCTGGATAGACTTTCGGACGCAACGCTCTATTAGATAATGAACTGTCTATACACAAGATTCCCAACCTTAGTCGACATGAGCTGAAAATCCTTATTTGTTAAGTAGTTCACAACACATTATACACCTATTTTGTGAATAGTCAAGTGTCTTTACAGTAAAATTTGCAAATTCCTGAAAATTTTCTCTTATTTTCCATTTTGAAAGACATTTTGGAACTCTAATATCAAAAAAGCCCAGACGGCATTGTCTGAGCATTCTTCTATATAGGCGTTTAAGTAAGTTGAGTTTAGCATTCTCAGTCTATTTCTTCAACAAACCTTGTTCTTGTAAAAACTCCTTGGCTACTTGTTCTGCTGATTTGCCTTCAACACCGACTTGGTAGTTGAGCTGACTCATCTGGCTTTCAGTAATTTTACCAGCCAATTTATTGAGAATTTTTTCCAACTCAGGATGTTTCTTGAGAAGAGCTTCTTTCATGAGTGGAGCTCCTTGATAAGGTGGGAAGAGTTGCTTGTCATCTTCCAAGACCTGCAAATCATAACGCGCCAACTCTGCATCCGTCGAATAGGCATCCGTGATTTGAATATCGCCTGACTGAATCGCCTGATAGCGAAGGGCTGGCTCCATGGTCGCTACATTGAGGTTAAGACCATACATTGATTGCAAGCCCTTATTTCCATCTTCACGATCATTAAACTCGAGAGTAAAGCCTGCCTTCAACTGTCCTTCCACTTTTTTCAAGTCCGAAATGGTCTTCAACCCGTATTCTTGAGCAATCTTTTTCGGAACAGCTACAGCGTAGGTATTTTGATAAGACATAGGTTTGAGATAGGCTAGATGATCCTGTTTGGCAATGCCATCACGCGCTACATCATAAACCTGCTCTGGTTCATGACTCACTTTTGGTGATGGTTGAAGCAGACTTTCAGTCACCGTACCGGTAAATTCAGGGTAGATGTCAATATCGCCTTTTTTCAAAGCTTCATAGAGAAAGCTTGTTTTCCCAAAATTCGGTTTAACAGTCGCAGTCATACTGGTATTTTCTTCAATGAGGAGTTTATACATATTTGCCAAAATTTCTGGTTCTGGTCCTAATTTCCCAGCAATCACCAAGTTTTCTTTCTCTTTTTGAACCAAGAGAGCTGGGCTATAAGACAGACCGAGCAATAAGGTCACCAAGGCAAAACCAGAGAAAATCGTCCGCAATTTTGCTTTTTCCATCACTTTTAGTAGGAAGTTAAAGGCAATGGCAAGCACTGCGGAAGAAAGCGCCCCAATCAAAATCAGACTGGCATTATTACGGTCAATTCCCAAAAGGATGAAGGACCCCAGTCCTCCCGCCCCAATCAAGGCCGCCAAGGTTGCCGTACCGATAATCAAGACCGCTGCCGTCCGAATTCCAGACATGATAACAGGCATAGCAAGTGGAATTTCAAACTTCTTGAGACGCTCCCATCTAGTCATCCCAAAGGCAATCCCAGCCTCTTGCAGACTTGGATCAATTCCCTTCAACCCAGTGATGGTATTTTGTAAGATCGGGAAAATCGCATAAATCACTAGCGCTGTTAAAGCCGGCAAGGTTCCAATTCCCATCAAGGGGATAAAGAGCCCCAACAAGGCCAGAGACGGGATAGTCTGGAAAATCCCTGCAATCTGCAAGACCCAGTCGGCCAACTTCTCATGATATCGAAGATAAACAGCCAAGGGAATCGCAATAAAAATAGCCAGCAACAAGGTCAAAAGTGACAACTGCAAATGTTGAGATAGGGCTGTCAACCAATCACTAAAGCGATCCTGAAACGTTGCAATTAAATTAGTCATGAACACTACCTCCAAACAAGTCTGCTACAAAGTCTGTTGCAGGAGCTTTTAAAATCGTCTCGGGATTCGCCACCTGACGAATCTCTCCATCCTGCAAGACAGCAATACGATCACCTAATTTCAGAGCTTCATCCGTATCATGGGTTACAAAAATCGTTGTCATTCCAAACTCTTTATGCAATTCTTTAGTCAAAACCTGCAACTGTTTTCTCGAAATAGCATCAAGAGCTGAAAAAGGTTCATCCATGAGGAGAATCTTAGGCTGACCAATCATGGCACGAACAATACCAACCCTTTGCTGTTCACCACCAGATAGTTCACTAGGTAAGCGATGCCCATACTCGGCTACTGGTAAACCAACCTTAGCCAAAAGCTCTTCTGTTTTCTGAGCAATTTCTTCCTTAGTCCAGCCCTTCATCTCAGGAATCAGGGCAATATTTTCAGCAACCGTTAGATTGGGAAACAGTGCAATGGCTTGTAAAACATAACCAGTAGAAAGACGAAGTTCACGCTCATCATAGTCTTTGATGCGCTTGCTATCCATATAAATATTGCCATCAGTTGGTTCCAAAAGACGGTTAACCATCTTGATCATGGTTGTCTTACCGGACCCAGAAGGCCCAACTAAAACCATAAATTCCCCATTCTCAATCCGTAAATTGACATCTCTCAAAACATCTTTTTCTGTGTAGCGCAAGGCTACATTTTTGTATTCAATCATTCTTTGTCCTCATTTTAAAACTTGCCTCTGTTGGTCAAGTCTTCTACCTTAGGCATAACTTCTTTATTATCCCAATGCTCCACAATTTTACCGTTTTCTAGTCGGAAGATATCATACTGTGCATAGGCAAGGCCATCAATCTGAGTTTGACCATAGCTAACCACATAATTTCCTTGTCCTAATAGTTGGAAAACAAAATCAAAAGTGACGCCATGTTCAGCCACATAGTTTTTATAAGCAGCACTTCCTTGTCCAATCTCATGATTATGCTGAATCAAATCGTCTGCCACATAATCACTCCACTGCTCCAGTTCCCCATTTTGGAAAATTTCTGTCAAGAAACGGCGAACCAGCTTTTTATTTTCTGCTGTTTTATCCAAATCCTTAATCTCAAAATCTCCAAAGATCTGGTCTAACTGTCCATTTTCTGGAACACGATAGTAGTCAATGACATCCCAATGCTCCACAATACGTCCATTCTCATCTGCACGGAAAGTATCTGTCGTCACCCATTGTGCTTCCCCACCATTCAGATATTGATGAACATGAACAAAGACCAGATTGCCATCCTCAATAGTGCGGACAATCTTCATCTGACGCTCCGGATGACGCTCGAAGAAATTTGCAAAGAAGGCCGCAAAACCTTCTTTCCCGTCAGGCACACCTGTCGAGTGCTGGATATAAGTATCCCCTACAGACTGGATTTGAGCCTCAGCAACTCGTCCGTCTTGAATAGCATGAATGTATAGGTTATGAGCATTCTTCACTTGTTGTGACATATTCTAAACCTCATTTGCCCTCTCTTTCAGATTAGCCAAAATTCTTTCTTGAAAGGCTTCAAACTGACGAATTTCTTCCTCTGAAAATCCTTTGTAAAAGATCGTATCCAATTTCTGACTAACACGATGTCCCACTTCTTTCTGGGACTTGCCTAACTCAGTTAAAACTAAATACTTCTTACGCTTGTCTTTCCCACACGGACTAACAATTACAAGCTTTTGTTCCTCAAGCTTTTTTATCATAGTCGTCAGCGTATTATTAACAAGCCCAGTCGCCAGCGCAATATCTGTCGCGGTTGCACAGCCTGTTTCACTATTCCATAAAACCGCTAAAATCTTCCCCTGCTCACTCCTATAAAGAGCTTCAGGGTCTTGGCTCAGTAACTTTTGAAAAATTCGCCCATTCAACAAACGAATATGATGGGCTACCAAATGACTATCTTTCATAACACCTCCAATTTATTTCGATATCGAAAAGAATAAAACAATTGTAACACTCATCGTTCTAACTGTCAATTATTTCGATTTAGAAATATTTTTTCCCAGTAAAAAAATCTCCTACACAAGGTAGAAGATTGTAATCTTATATACTTAATCCGTCATGTCCGATACCAAAGTTCGATGTTCCAACAGAATACTGCACATAACTAGCAAGAAAATAAATCCTGACTGAATCCAGAAGAGGGCCAGGTCAAAGATTCCGTGCACAGCAACCACTGTAAGGAAAGATAGATAAAGACCAATAATCGGACGTTTACCCGACTCCTGACTCATATCCATCATCAAACGAACAGGAGCAACAGAAGACAAAACTAATAAAATAGTCCCCACAATCCCGTAACTCAGAATCGTGTCAATATACAGACTGTGAGCATGTTCATGATAAGGAGCATTTATCCGAGGATAAGAGTGCATATAGGTTAATGGCCCCTCACCCCAAAAAGGATTTTGCTTAAACAAGGCCATCCCTGCATCCCAGATAGAAATGCGTTCTTCCATAGAAGAATCCAAAGTCCCCATCCGAACTCCCAAATCACTAGAAAAGAGGAAACTCAAGCCAATCGCGAAGACCCCAATACTAAGCCAAAAGGCCTTCCAGTTTTTAATGGTCGTAAAGAGATAGATGATTGCTCCAGCGATAATAGCAGGAAAGGCGGTTCGATTTTGAGTAAAGTTCAATCCAAAGAGATTAACAAAGCCTGCAAACACACAGAATACTTTCAACCAATTCAACTTGGTCGTTGTAAACAGATAGAAAGCAATCATGATACAGAAACAACAAATAATTCCATAATAATTAGGATTAAAGAAGGTCACTTCTGCACGATTCTGATGCCATACCTGCATATTGGGTGAAAGAAAAGCATAGTTAAATTTCTTCACAATTTGGAAATGTTCTAAACTCGCAAAAGCAGCTGACAATACGCTACCAAACAAGACGAGCTGCAAAATCAAGCGAAAGAATTTATGTGATAAAATCGACTGATAGTGCAAAAAGAAAACAGCAAATAGAAACATTCCTACTGAAGCTACAACTCCCATCCAATTTTGTGCAAAAACGGATATAACAGTACTATAGCCAAGAAAAAGAAGCAGCATCGGATGCTCCCCCATTTTCTGAAGAATATTTTTCATGTCCCCTGTAAAAATCAAACTGATAATATATAAACAGAATACAACTATAAAAAGATAAAAGGGTAAAAAGATACTCAGGATAATTCCCAATAAAATCAGCTCTTTACTAGACAACCCTTTCAGCTTTTCAATAAAGCCTATTGATTTCAAAATGAATCCTTTCTCTCCAAATCAATTGATTCAGATAATAGTAAGCTATCCTATATTGTACCACTTTTTTAGCAATTTGAAAACAAAGGAAACGCTTCCCTGGGTAAAAAAGCGAGCAAAAATACTGAGATTTCATAACTCAAGCTTAATGACTAGATTCAATCTAAAAAATCGTGCCGAAAATACTAGGCATATGTTAAAATAGTAGTAATAAAATAAAGATTAGAAGCAACTATACAAACTATATTTAAATCATTTACAATTCCTAAAGAAAGGAAACACTATGAAATCCTACCAAGCCGTCTACCAAATTATAGCAAAAGAAACCGATTATATCAGCGGAGAAAAGATTGCAGAAGAACTATCCCTCAGTCGAACATCGATTTGGAAAGCCATCAAGCGATTAGAACAAGAAGGCATTGAAATTGATAGCATCAAAAACAAAGGCTATAAACTGATGAATGGAGATCTTATTCTTCCAGAACTTCTAGAACAAAATCTTCCAATTAAAGTTAGCTTTAAAACTGAGACTAAATCAACACAACTAGATGCAAAAGAAGCAATTGATTTAGGGCATGAAGCAAACACCCTCTATCTAGCTTCCCATCAAACAGCTGGCCGAGGCCGTTTTCAACGTTCTTTCTACTCCCCACAAGGAGGCATTTATATGACCCTCCATCTTAAACCAAATCTTCCTTATGACAAATTACCGTCCTACACACTACTTGTAGCTGGAGCTATCTACAAAGCCATTAAGAACCTAACTTTAATAGATGTCGACATAAAATGGGTCAACGATATCTACCTAAAAAATCATAAAATTGGAGGAATCCTCACTGAGGCAATAACCTCTGTAGAAACAGGCTTAGTCACAGATATCATTATTGGAGTAGGAATCAACTTCACTATTAATGATTTCCCACAAGAATTAAAAGAAAAAGCTGCTAGCTTATTTAAATCACCATCTCCTATAACAAGGAATGAATTAATCATAGAAATCTGGCGTGCTTTCTTCGAAACACCAGCAGAAGAGCTATTATACCTATATAAAAAACAGTCATTCGTCCTAGGAAAAGAAGTTACTTTTACACTAGATCAAAAAGACTACAAGGGACTTGCTAAAGACATCTCTGAAAGTGGAAAACTTTTAGTACAATGTGATAACGGAAAAGAAATCTGGCTAAATAGCGGAGAAATTTCACTCAAGAGTTGGAAGTAAAATAACACAATTATAAAGCTCTATAATATTTCCCCTATAGATATTATGGAGCCGATTTTGTGTAGAAAAAAGTCCCATATGACCTATAATGAAAAGCGATCAAACAACTCATTAGGAAGAATCATATGGAACAATTACATTTTATCACAAAATTACTAGACATTAAAGACCCAAATATCCAAATTATGGATGTCATTAATAATAATACCCACAAGGAAATCATCGCTAAACTGGACTACGACGCTCCATCTTGTCCTGAGTGTGGAAGTCAAATGAAGAAATATGACTTCCAAAAACCGTCGAAAATCCCTTACCTCGAAACAACTGGTATGCCTACTAGAATTCTCCTTAAAAAGCGTCGTTTCAAGTGCTATCATTGCTCGAAAATGATGGTCGCCGAGACCTCACTCGTCAAGAAGAATCATCAAATTCCTCGTATTATCAATCAAAAGATTGCGCAAAAGTTGATTGAAAAGACTTCTATGACCGATATTGCACATTAGCTGGCCATTTCAACTTCAACTGTTAT